>CAUZVF010000100.1:0-9687 GCA_963582955.1 Planctomycetota bacterium | reverse complement strand
TCGCTGTGCTAAGTCTTTCGCGTGCTGTTTAACGACCGGACTGTTCATCAGAAACAGAGCCTGCGTTGGGACCGCGGTGACGGCCCGCTGTCCCGCGAATTCCGCAGGCTGAGTGAAATCAAAGACGTTGCGCAACTCGGCCGGGCCGGGCTGTCCGCCGGAACGAATGATCGGCAAATAGATTGTTCGTTGCCGTGCTTGATCGGGACGCCATTTGGCCAAGCGGAACGACGGGGGATTGACATTTTCCGGATTAATGTTGGCGACGTTTTCGGGGAACTCGAGCGGAATGGCCGAACCGCCCAAAGAAGGTTTCAGTTGGCCGGTTACGGCAAGCATCGCGTCGCGCAGTGCCTCGGCGTCGAGCCGGCGGCGATTCATTCTCCACAACAGCCGATTGTCGGGATCGGTGGCAGACGCGGCGGCGTTGTGCCGGCTACTGGTTCGGTAGATCCGGCTCAGGACGATCGAGCGAATGAACCGCTTCCGCGACCAGCCGTCGTTCATGAAAGTGGCGGCGAGATGATCGAGCAATTCCGGATGTGTCGGCTTCTCGCCCCGGAGGCCGAAATAATCGACGGTTCGCACCAAGCCGGTCCCGAATAGCTTTTGCCAAATGCGGTTAACGGTGACTCGTGCGGTCAGCGGGTTGGAACGGCTGGCGATCCAATCGGCGAACTGTTTCCGGCCACTGGTTTCCTGGGGAATGACAGCCACAACGTTTGACGCTACCTGCAAGAATCCGCGCGGTACGGTTTCTCCCAGCGCCCGCGGATTTCCGCGAATCGTGATTGGCATGTCGGTCGGACGCGCGACGTCTTTGACTCCATAAACTCGGGGGACGCCGGGAGCGAAAAATTCCGCATGTTCAATTTGTGTGTCGAGTTGTCCGATTCGCGCAACCAGACCGTTGCGTTCCTTCGAGAGTGCCTCGCGAGAATTGACCGTTTTTTCTTGATCGTTCGCTTGTTCGGCCTGCTTCAGCAGTTTGTCGAGTTCGGCCTTGCGCTGGGCCGCCTTGCTGCGTTCGTCTTTCATCGACGCGAGCCTGTCGGCGTGAAGACGAGTCTGCTCGGCCCGTGCGGATTGTTGAGATTTCGTTTCCGGCAACGTCAGTTCCGTCACGTCGCTCCAAACTCCGCGTTCGGTCTTGTAAACCGATTCGGTGTTGTGAAAGAAACCCGCGATTGCGTAATAATCACGTTGTGGGATGGGATCGAACTTGTGATCGTGACAACGTGCACATGCGATCGTCATCCCCAGGAACGCCTGGCTGACTTTGTGAAGCTGCTGGTCGATGATGTCGACCCGCAACTTGGCCTTGTCGGCTTCGACGATTTCGAGATCGCCGAGTACCAAGAATCCGGTCGCCGTCAGTCCGGCCGCCTGACGTTCAACAGAATCGTAATCCAGCAAATCTCCGGCAATTTGTTCGCGGATGAATTGGTCGAACGGCTTGTCGTTGTTGAAGCCGTCGATAACGTAATCGCGGTACTTCCAAGCATGCTCGGCAAAAATGTTATTGGACGTTCCGATCTGGTCCGCGTATCCCACAAGATCGAGCCAGTGACGCGCCCAACGTTCTCCGAAGGCCCGCGATTCCAACAGCCGATCGACAACCGATTCGAAAGCGTGTGGGGATTTGTCTTGGATGAATGTCTCGATCCGCTCGACACTTGGCGGCAGACCGGTCAGGTCGAAGCTCACTCGCCGCAGCCAAGTGTGCCGGTCGGCGTCATCGTTCGGGCGGAGTTTTGCGCGTTCAAGACGACTCAGGATGAAGAAATCAATCTGCGATTTGGGCCAAGACGCGTCGATGACTTCAGGTTTCTTCGGATTGTCAACGGGTTGAAAAGCCCAGTGCTTGCGTCCCTCGTCGATGTCCGGGGCTGTTGGACGTTTGGATTTCCCGACGCGTGGATCGGGCGCGCCGATTTCGACCCATTTGACGAGGTCCGCAATCACGCGGTCCGGCAACTTGCCCTTGGGTGGCATTTCCAGTGATTGATAGCGAATCACGTCGATCAGCAGGCTTTTGTCCGGTTTTCCAGGCACGATCGCAGGTCCGCTATCGCCACCACGCCGAGACGTTTCACGAAGATCCAAACGCAGGCCGCCTTTCAGTTTCTTGGACTTCGCCGAATGACATTCATAGCAATGCTTCACCAACACCGGCCGAATTTGTTTTTCGAAAAATTCGACTTGAGGTTGCGGCAATTGATCTTCCGCCGGCAAGAACGAAGAAACGAAACAGGCGCATACGAATATTTTCGTGAACAAGTCTTTGTTTCTTGCTCTCATTCCGATTCCTTGTGTCACTCGGCGTTCTGTCTCGCACCCGTAACGAGTATACGAAAAACTGGCCGAATTCATTAGTGGTCAAGAATGTCATCCAGGTCAACTCAATACAAATCGAAGATGGCATGTTGGTATCAATGCCGGATAGACTGTGTCTGTGTGAACGCTCATTTTCTTGCCGCTATTCTTGCCCTGGACGAAATTAGAAAATGGAGACATCGTCGATTCGGGCAGGAACATGTTGAGTCGCAAGAATTTCCATTTTCGAGAGAAATGAACAACGAAATGATATCTCGACTGATCACCAAAACGCTCGTGTGCCTCACGGGTCTGGCCCTCGTTTTCTCTTCATCAAGCATTACGGTGGCCCGTGCCGATGTTGGCTTGAATTCCCGTCTGATGCCTCTGATTGACGCGCACAAGGGAAAAGTCGCCGTTGCTGTGAAGCATCTGACGTTGGGGACAGCGTTTGCCTATCACGAGAATCAGCCGATGCCGACGGCGAGTTTGATCAAGTTTCCGGTGATGGCAGAAGCCTATCGGCAAGCCGAATCCGGCAAGGTGGATCTCGACGCGATGATCGAATTGGCCCAGGACGACAAAGTCCCAGGTTCGGGCATTCTGACACCGCATTTTTCTCCGGGAACAAAGTTGTCGTTGCGTGACTTGATTCATTTGATGATTGTTTACTCCGATAACACGGCGACAAATCTGGTACTCGACCAGATCGGGTTAGCGTCGACCGGACGAACGATGGAGAAGCTGGGATTCCCCAACACGAAGATCCATGCGAAGGTCTTTCGCCAAGACTCTTCAATCTTTCCCGAACGCAGCAAGTCATTTGGTTTGGGCAGCACGACCGCTTCAGAGACGATTCGGCTGTACGAGTTGCTCTTTAAGCGTGAATTAGTCAATGCACAGGCGTGTGACGAAATGCTCGAACATCTTTACGATTGCGACGATAAGAACAAGTTGGCGAGATTTCTGCCTCGCGAGATCAAGATTGCACACAAAGGCGGTTCGGTGTCCGCCGTACGTTGTGATGCGGGAATTATCGAATCACCCGGAGGCACCTTTGCCATCTGCGTTCTGACGAGTGAAAACGCCGATCGCCGTTGGACAACAGACAACGCCGGAAATCGTCTGTGTGCGTCGATTGCCCGCGAGGCCTACTACTATTTTAATCCCAAGGTCAAACAAACAACGGCACCGAAAGTTCTGAAACTCGGAGCCAGCGGCCGCCTGGTCGAAGACTTACAACGAACATTGAACGCTCGGTTAAAGCCGTCTCCGGAATTGTCCGTTGACGGAGATTTTGGGCCCGTCACGCAAGCAGCGTTGTCACGATTCCAGAAAGACAACGACCTGAAATCAAGCGGTATCGCCGACGAACCAACGTGGCAGGCATTGGGAACACTGGTGACTCGCGACCGGCCGGTTCCGAATCCCGATGTCATCAATTCGGAAGCTCTGGAACGTGATGCGATCGATGCCTTGCAGGGGCCGCCGTTCGTTACGTGCAAGGCATGGGCGATTGCCGACACCAAGACTGGCAAGTTCTTGTGGGGTGGCGACGAAATGCAGCGGCTCGATTTCGCCAGCACGACAAAGATCATGACGGCCTACATCGTTCTGAAACTGGCGGAAACCAAACCGAAAGTCCTCGACGAAGAAATCACGTTTTCAACGCGAGCCGATCGCACTGGCGGTTCGACGGCCGGCATCCGTGCTGGAGAAATCTTGACTGTCCGGGAATTGCTGTATGGATTGATGTTGCCGTCTGGAAACGACGCATCGGTCGCGTTGGCCGAGCATTTTGGGGCTCGATTTGAACCACCTGACGCAAACGAACAGGAAGCGGCCGATTCTTATTCGCATTTCATCGCCGAAATGAACCGGCAGGCGAAGAGTTTGGGAATGGAGCAAACGACGTACAAGAACCCGCATGGACTGACGGCACGCGGCCATGTTTCATCGGCCCGCGATCTTCTGCGGCTGGCTCACGCCGCGATGGCAGTTTCGCGGTTTCGCGAATATGTGGGCACTCGGCAACACGGCAGCCGGTTGCGTAGCACGAGCGGATACCAGCGCAATGTTGTTTGGAAGAATACAAACCGGCTGCTGGGCATTGAAGGTTACGCCGGAGTCAAAACGGGAACGACGAGCGCCGCCGGAGCGTGTTTGGTATCGACCAGCAAACGCGGCGGCGACCAGTTGTTGCTCGTCGTGCTTGGAGCAAAGTCTTCCGACGCCCGATACATTGATTCTCGCAATTTGTATCGTTGGGCCTGGCTGCAACGCGGACATCAGGATTGATGATGCCAGTGCGTCAGCACGAATTCGTGCGAAAGTAGGTCTCGCGAGCCGAGCGAGACTCTCGGAAATTCGATCATACAAGCCAGATTGGGTGTCCCGCTCGGCTCGCGGGACCTACTTGCGCTGTCGCACTATTCGCGGCCGATTCTTGAAATCGCCATTTCCCGATCGATACGGCAATCGTAGAATTCTCTGCCGGAAATGACGGCATTTCTCTTCAATCCCGAATGGCGGAACAATGATGAAATCATTTCGCACAGTCGCAATCGTGGTGTTTTTTGCGGCGCCCATTCTTGTTGTGGTCAACGCGAATCCGTCGTCCGAGATATTAGTTGCAGATTTGGGCGTAAGATCGGTTAAGGCCGCATCGACCGTCACCAACTCAAAGTCGACGGGCGCAGCCTACAAGAGTGTCCTGATTCGCGGTGTTCCGCATGTTCGCCAAAAGCCTGATTTTTGCGGCGAGGCTTGCGCTGCAAGTTGGCTGAAAAAGCTGGGCCGATCGGCCGATCAGGACTTCGTGTTTGATCAGTCGCGACTCGATCCTGTGCTGGCTCGCGGCTGTTTTACCAAGGAATTGGCAACTGCCTTGCGCCGAATCGGTTTTGAGATTGGACCGGTCTGGCACAAGGTCGCTGTTTCTCAACACGACGAACAAATTGAGAAACAATGGCGTACACTCCACCGGGATCTTTCCGCAGGCGTCCCGTCAATCATCTGCATGCACTACGACGATCGGCCCAACACGACCGAGCACTTCCGGCTTATCCTCGGTTACGACTCGAAGACCGACGAAGTGATCTACCACGAGCCGGCCGAGGACCACGGTGCCTACCGGCGGATGAAACGAACGATGTTGATCAAGTTATGGCCGCTGAAGTACGCCGCAAAAGAATGGCAAATTGTCCGCATGCCGTTGGTGCATCGCCGCATCGCGCGAACCGAGAAATCGAAGACATTCACCGCCGCGGATTACGCTCAGCACATTATGCAACTGAAAAAAAATCCCCAACAATTCATTCTCAATCACGATTCAATACCCTTTCGTCGTGATCGGAGACGAGTCACAGGCAGTCGTCAAACAGCGGTCCGAGGCGACAGTTCGCTGGGCGGTCGAGCGGCTGAAAGACGCTTTCTTTGACAAGGATCCCGACGAGATCCTCGACATCTGGCTATTCAAGGACAAGCCAAGCTATCGCAAACACACGAAACTGATCTTCAACGACGAACCCAGTACTCCATACGGATACTATTCAAGTTCCAACAAAGCGCTCGTCATGAATATCGCCACCGGCGGCGGCACGCTGGTGCATGAAATCGTGCATCCGTTTGTCGCCGCGAACTTCCCCCAATGCCCATCGTGGTTCAACGAGGGATTGGGTTCGCTTTATGAACAAAGCAGTTCACGCGACGGCAAGATCGTCGGCCTGACAAACTGGCGGCTGAAAGGCTTGCAATCGGCCATCCGTCGCAAACAGGTGCCGTCGTTCAAAACGCTTTGTTCGACAACGAGGAACGAGTTTTACAATCACGATAAAGGTACCAATTACGTGCAGGCCCGTTACTTGTGCTATTACCTTCAAGAACACGGCTTGCTACGCAAGTTCTATCGCCGCTTCCGCGCCAATTGCAAAACGGATCCGACTGGCTACGAAACGCTGAAAGCAGTCCTTGGCCGTCAAGATATGGACAAGTTCAAGCGGGAATGGGAGGCATACGTCATGAAACTGAGGTTCGGATAGCCGTCATTCCATTTCACTGTGTCAGCGCGATGGTCTGCGATGCTACCGAGATTCTCAAACGTGACAACCGCCTGCGAGCCACCCAATGCCACGCACTTTGTCGAACAATTGTCTTCAATTGCTTTCTCCACATGCAGAAAACAGTTGGGACAACGGTTCTACGCACCCGTAACCCGTAACACGTAAAGTGAGTGCCATTGGCGAGCCATCGTCGGACAGGCCGCGTGCTCTCTACTTCGTCTTCTTGACACGAATGTCGCCGTGCTCGTTCTTTAACGTGATCCGAGCCGCCGATTCTTTGAGGCCGGCAAAGTTATCAACAGCCGAATTCAACTGCAGAACGGGAAACTCGGAATCGATGTCACCATGTTTTGTTCCGGCTTCGATCGTCGGCTTCGTCGATGGCGGAATCTGGATCTGGATGTCGTCGAAGCTGGTCTTGGCATCAATCAGTTGAAGCTCAGCATTCGTGGCGACGATTCGAATCTTGCCGTGTTCGTTACGGCAAACAAACTGTTTGGACGGTGTTTCAAGATCAACATGGCCAAAGCTCGTGCGTACGTCAACGTTGCCCTTGGCGCCGCGGACGTTGATATTTCCGTGTTCGTTGCGCAACTTGGCGTTGCTGCCGGCGTTGTTGATTTCAAGTTTTGCGAATGATGTTTCCGCGTCGATTGCTCCCAAAATGCCATCCGCGACGAGTTTTCCATGCTCGTTGCGGGCCCGGAATTCTCCAGTGACATTGTTGGCCGATAATTGGCCAAATTTATTCGAGGCATTGACGGAATTGAGTTGCATCTCGCCATGCTCCGTCGACACCGTCAGGTTGCCGTCGACATTCGTGGCCGTGATGTCGCCATGCTTGTTCGCCAGCGTGCCGCCTTCGATGTCGCGGGCTGTTAGGTCGCCGTGTTCGGTCGCGGCATCAATCGTGCCCGCGAGGTTCAGAAGTTCCAGTTTCCCGTGACGGCAACGGGCTTTCGTGCCTCCCGCGATGCCATCAATCTTGCTTGCACCATGTGCATTCTCTAACTCAAGCCGCGCCTTTGCCGGGACACGTACAATGAGATTCGATTTGATACCACGCAAATCGTCGAGCGGTGGTTTGGGCAGCACGAGTTTTAACGTCTGCTGACCGTCCTTGAATGTCGCTTCGAGCTTAATGCTCTCGGTGTATTGTTTGGCAATTTCCGCCGTGTCCGACCAACACGTTAACTCCCAGTCCCAGCCGAATGCCTCCTTGGTCGCGGTGATCGTCACATCACCAAAACGGTTGTCAACAACGAGCGACTTTGTGCCGGCGGCAATTTCGCCTTGGGTCTTGTGTGTCGCCTTTTCTCCCTGAAAATCAAAGGAATATCCGCCGGAACTCACCGATCTGCCATTGATTGAGAATTCGGCATTACAACCGTTTGTTGTGAAGGCAACGGTCACCAGAATTGCCGGAATTGAGCGTTGCACGAGTCTGATCATTGGTGGATCTTTCGTTGGTGATCTGGAAGCTGAAGGTGATTATGACAGAATTCCATGAACGACGTGGCCGTGTACGTCGGTCAGTCGCATGTCTCGGCCGCCCCAACGGTATGTCAGACGTTTGTGGTCCATTCCTAATAAATGCAGCATTGTCGCGTGCATGTCGTGGATTTCGACTTTGTCTTGAACGGCATGATAGCCAAATTCGTCGGTGCTGCCGTGGATCACGCCGCCCTTGATTCCTCCGCCGGCCAGCCAAGTCGTGAAACCGAACGGATTGTGGTCGCGGCCGTTGGTGCCTTGGGCGAAAGGCGTTCGGCCGAATTCGCCCGTCCAAACAACGAGTGTCGAATCGAGCAACCCGCGAGTTTTCAAATCTTTTAACAAGCCCGCAATGGGTTTATCGACCGAGCGGGAATTCTTGGTGTGGCCGGCGACTAGGCCGGAGTGTTGGTCCCAACGGTCGCCGTTGCCGCCAGGACACGTCAACTCGATGAACCGCACGCCCCGTTCGACCAGACGGCGAGCGATCAGGCAAATGCGACCATACGACTGAGTATTCTTGAAATCGTCCGACAAGCCGTACATGTCCTGAGTCTGTTTTGTTTCTTCGCTGAGGTCCATCAATTCTGGCACGGCCGTCTGCATACGGGCGGCCAGTTCATAGTTCGCGATGGCCGATTCCAATTGATCGACGCGGCCAATGCGGCCCAGCACGGTATTGTCTAGTTTTCGGATCAGGTTCAGTTTCCCGTCTTGTAACTCTTTCGACTTTTCACGGGCATTGATGTTGGCCACCGGCGACTTGCCAGGACGAAAGACTGATCCTTGGTAGGCGGCTGGCAAGAATCCGCTGCCGAAACAATCGAGGCCGCCAGGCGGAATCAATCCGCCGTTCAAAATAATGAAACCCGGCAAGTCTTGGCATTCGCTGCCCAGACCGTAACTGGTCCATGCACCATGACTGGGGCGTCCTTGAAATCCCGAGCCCGTGTGCAAGAAATAATTCGCGTTTGTGTGTTCGGGAAACGGAGCCACCATCGACCGCACGACAGCCAAGTCGTCAACACACTGAGCCACATGTGGGAACAAGTCGCTAACGGGGATACCACTCTGGCCGTACTGCTTGAACCGCCAAGGCGACTTCAGCACCTTGCCGATGTTGTTGAACTGTGTCGGTTCGACCTTGAAGATCGCGTGCGGATCCTTTCCGTTGTGCTTGTCGAGCATCGGCTTGGGATCGAACGTATCGACCTGAGACGGCCCGCCATCCATGTAGAGGAAGATGATGCTCTTTGCTTTCGCTTCGAAATGCGTGTCACGCGGCCTCAGCAGTCCCTGCTCTTTCTGACGATTGGTTTTGACGGACTCGCCAAAGGCTTTTTCAGCCATCAACGCCGTCAGAGCGACGGAACCGAACCCGTTTGCCGCCTGCATGAGCATCTCGCGGCGACTGACAGGGCGGGAGAGGCAATGATTGCAGTGCATGCGAAAGTTCTCACTTGCTGTGGGATCTCAAAACCGTAAGTGCCGACATTCAATTGACAAATATGAACTCTTTCACGTTAAACATGACATGGCAGAGATCGGCCCAAGATTGCCGATGATTCAGTCGTTGTTGCGGCGCGATTCCTCGGCGCTCGGCTTGAGCATTGATGAAAGCCAAGGCCGATTCGACTTCCATCTGTGTGGGATTACGGGCGAACGCCGTTTGATAAATGTCTTCAATTCACTGCTTGAATGTCATTGGCTGCCTGGCAAGCAGTTTCTTGGCCCACAATTCCGCCTGTTGTATCACCAGCGGATCATTCAACAGAATCAGCGCCTGAGCCGGAACGTTGGAAACAGTCCGCCTGCC
>CAUZVF010000099.1:0-9705 GCA_963582955.1 Planctomycetota bacterium | reverse complement strand
GGAAAAGTTTGCGGCCCGGCTGGAACGCGGAGTTGAAAAGAAGAAAGGCACGGCCCGCAGTTCAATGTTGGCGGAACTGCGGATGAAGCAGGTGTTGACCTGCTCGGAAAAGTGCGCCCGCCGCGCGGCTGACGATGACGAAGACATTACGATTGCCCGCCAAGCCGCAGCCGTGTGGTGGTACATCCGTGGCGAGTCCGACGAATTGAACTCGGGGGAAGACGTCTACATCACGCGTGGGATGCTCAACCACGACTTGTTGGATTCGTCGGAATCCGCGGGTGACGCTTCAACGTTGGACATCAGTTCGATCTCGGATCCTGATTCGCCGATGACCGTACAAGCGTGCCGGTTTGTGTTCTCGCTGGGTGGTGGATTCGATCCGGGTGAAGAGGGAATCGAGCTGGTCGGGCAGTTTAAGGACGAGCATCCGCAGTTTGATTTCGAGAACGCCGAAGTCCAAACGGCATCGATCAATTCTTGGTCCGAGGGGAACCACGAGCAATTGCGGGAGTCGATCAAGGATTTCGCCAGCGGTTGGTTCGAGTCACGCAAGATCGACTTCGATCCCGCACGGCTGCTGCACGCGGACTATTACGATGACGACGACGGCCGAGGCTATGCGGTCATCGCTTATCTCGACTCGCAAGAGACCGAAACGAAATCCCGTGCCGTCGCGCCTGCATTCATCGCTGACTGGATCACATGGCTGCAAGAACGAAAACTACCCGTCGGCGGATCGGTTACGGCAATCGTTGTCTTGTTGGCGGTTGTCATGTTCTGGACATCTGGCGGCAATGACAAGATCGACACGGTCACCGAGAACCAGAGTTCGGATACGAAGACAGCCACGAATGGTGAACGTGATGAGATCAGTGCCACGGATGTGCCGTTTCCAAGAGCGGCCATCGGTGTCGCTCGCGTCTACACGGCCAAACCCGGATTTGTCGTGCTGGTCGATGGCGAGCCGGCTCGCGATATCAATGGAAAAATGCTGACGACGCCGTGTGCTCTCAACATCGAGTCCGGCAGCCGTGCGATCACTGTCGCCAAAGACGGGCATCAAGATGTCACGCGCCAGATCGTCGTTTCGGAAGATACCGAGCTGTTTTTCACAGCCGACGAACTCGGTACGGGTGTCAGCCGTATCTTGGCGGCTCCGTATCTCGACGCGGCCGTTGGCAAAACGATTGCACTTGATTCGCTGAATTCGCCCGGAAACGAGACTGATCCCTATTTGACACCTGATGGGCTGGCAATTTTCTTCGCGGGCGATCGAAGTGACGGAAAAGGAATCTATCACGCCAGCCGCGCTTCGGTGTTCGAACCGTTTGGCGAGCCGTCACTGCTGTCGTTGACCCGCAGCGGCGACATGCCGGCCACGCCCAGCGTCACGGGCGATGGCCTGTTCGTGGTCTACGCCGTTCCCCTAAAGGCGCGGTTGATGGCGTTGACGCGAGAGAATCCGATTAGCGACTTCACCGAAAAGCAACCTCTGCGATTCGCCGATCGTGGCGAGCCCGTTTGGCAATCGGCTCAGATCATCTCGAACGGATTGCGGATTTACTGGGTCGAGCAGAATAAGGGCAAGAGACGTACGCTGGTGTCGTCGCGGACCGCTGCGGACAAGGAATTCGAAGAATCGGTGGAAACCGACTTTCCAGGTTTCCATCCGTGTTTGTCGAGCGACGGGTTGCGGCAATACGTGTACGACGGAAAACGATTGCGCCGCGCTCGCCGAGAAAACGTCGACGCCCCGTTTTCGAGTCTGGAAGACATCGCCGAGTTAGCGTCGCCGAATTTCGAACGTCTGAAATCGAGCCGTCAATACTTCGTCACGGAAGACGAGCAGTGGCTGTTTTACGCGGATGATCCCGAAGGTGATGCCGACTTGCACATGGTCCGCATTCAGCCCGGACGCGGTTGGGGCGTGCGGCCGCGCGGAAAAAAGATTCCGAATCGCGCCCAAAAGAAAACGGTCGTCGCCAAAACGGAAGACACGATCACGTTTGATCCTACTCAGCCGGATGCAGTGGACCCCGTTGATCCCAACTCGTTGCCACTGCCCTATTCGGCTCATCGCAAGCAACTGCAGTCGCTGATCGGCCGTCGCGATTACAAAGCCGCGAAGTCACTTGCCGGCAAGGTACCGTCCGACTCCAAGCTGAAAGACGATCAGGAACTCGTTGCATGGGACCAGCAAGATGTGGTGAATGTCGAGAAATTTTGGGATGCCGTTCGAAGGATGTTGGACACGTTGAAGCCGGGCGATCCCATTCGCATCGGGCGCAACCGATTTGAATTTGTGAGATTTCAAAACGGCACGTTAGTTGGCAAGGGCAAGTCGAAAGAAGTCGAACGAAAGCTTGTGGAGTTGGACGCCGCTGATTTGGTGTATCTGGTGGATCGGTTGTCCGAGGAATCGACGGAACGCACTCAGTTTTACGTCGGAGTGTTTCTTTTCTACGACGGAGACGGAAACGCCCGGTTGGCTCAGACGCGTTTCGCAAGAGCGGGTTCGGCGGGCAAGGAGTTCCGCGAACGGCAAGCCCAGCGATTGCTGCAACAGGCGAATCAAGAATTTGCCCGCGACAAATTCTCGGACGGCACTCGGTTTGTCGGTGACGTGCTGGCGAACTTTGCCGGCACGCAAGCCGCGGCGAAGGCTGCCGATTTACGCGAGAAACTCTACACGTTCATCAAATGGGAACGGCGCGGCCCGCGACAATGGAAACAGCAAGACGCGGAATTCGCCGCCGGATCCCAACGGGCACCGGGGTCGTATCTTCAGTCGCCCGAACAGTATCAAAACTTTGAATTGACGCTGGAATGGAAAACAACGTCAACCAATGGACAAGGCGGTGTCTTCTTCCGGTATCCCGGCGAAGGAGAGTTGTACCAGAATGCGTTCAAGATTCAGTTGTCCAACGATGCCGGCCGTAATCCCGATGTCTATTCATCGGGGGCCTTGTTCGCAGTCGCCGCGCCAGACTCGAACGCCGTCAAACCACGAGACGAATGGAACACGCTGAAGCTGACTGTCGAGGGCCAAAACGTCGAGGTGATTATCAACGACAAAACCGTCCTACAAACGGAAGCATCGAACGATGACATTCCACTGAAGGGATTCATTGCAATCGACGGCACCGCCGGTGGAATCACCTATCGACGGATTCTGATCGGCGAGCTTTGAGTAAAGATCCATATGCTCAGAACTGTTCGATCATTGACTGTCGGCTTCAGCCGACTTGAATCGGACATGCGGGAGCCAAAATCCATGACGGGGTTGCGTAACGCGTGATATTCCCGAATCACTAGCACTCCTATAGAACTGGAAGTCTCGCGTCACACAGGTGCAACCTGCAGTCCACGCCTCTGCCTCAGTCAGAAGACACAAACTGAGTCGATGCCGATTCGCGCCTACTTCTTGAAAAGACGTCTTAATTGCTTTTGCAATTGATCTTCCAACAGACTTTTTGTCGCTGTTTCGGTCAACTGCCGAAGTAGTTGGCTCAGAGCCCGGTCGTCGATTTGTGGCTTGCTCAGCGTCCCACTGACGGGGATAGTGATCGAGCGGCCCTTCAATCCGGCCAAGAATTCACTGCTCTTAATCCATGCGTCTTGGATGGGAACCTCGGCGACAATCGCGAGTGATTCGTCGAATCCGACCGAACCGTGCGTGCGGATCACAACGCCTTGGACGGTCAGTTGAAGGCCCTTGTGGTGAACTCGGCCGTTTGCTATTTGAAATTCGATGTTCTGTTTGTCGATGCTCAACAGCGGTCCATCTCGATCGGCCGGCGGTCGCGGCGCTCGACGGGTGATTATCGCTTCAATTTGTGTCGCCAGCGAAACAAGTGCGGCGGCTAATCCACCGGGCCGAATTTTCGCTGAATGAACTGCCAAGACTCCACCGACAGTTCCGGTTGACGGAGTCGAGAGCGGGACGTCCGCGCCTGACAACGACATCGAGAATTTCCCGTCAACTTGCGTCGAATCCGCCAACAGCGGTGCCAGATACTTCAGCCAACGTCCGCAAAGTTCGGGGCTCAGTGCAACGTTTTGAATGAACGGCCCCTTGCCGACGATCAACCGTGGTTGTTTCCCATCGAAATGAATTCGCGGAGCACACGTCAGCCGGCCGCCGCTAACCGTCATGTCAATCGGTGCCACGGAAAGGACTTGCCGCGACAGTCTCGCATCAATGGAACCGCTGCCGGCCAGTAATCCGTAAATGTCGGCGGAATCCCAGCCGAGCCCCGCGTTCGCGGTGAGTTCACGCGGCAGAGAATTCGAGAATTCTGTCTTGGCCGGCGCAAAAAGTGGTCCCGCCATCGAGAATTGCCGCTGTTGCCGCCCGGTGATCGTTATTCCTTCACCAAGCATCCCGCGCAACCGCTCGACCAGCATTGCGGTGTCGTAATTGATGTCTCCTTTTAAGTCGACGCGAAGTTCGGAATTCAGATCGTTGATCGATCCTCTGACATTGAGTGCCACGGAATCGGTTGTGACTTGCAGACGGCGAAGATCAAAGGATTCGTTCTCGTGCCGAAAGTTTCCCTGACCAGCAATCGTCATGCGTTTTTCTTGCCACAATGTCTGCGATTTCGAGTCACTGTCGAGATCCGTCAGACGCATATTGTTCACGTCGACCTTGTAAGTGGCCGAACTTACGTTTTCTGAGTGCGACAGTTTGATCTGCGCCGTCGCGATGCCATGCACGCGATACGGCGGATCGGCGCCGGGACTGCGAAACCAACTGGCGATTCGATCCAATTCACCTCGAATGGCCACGCCAGACGAAACGATGGGTTCCGCATTCTCTGGCCAAGTCAGCACCAGATCGACGGCTCGGACAGCGACGGTGTCGGTGACAATCGTTGTGTTGGGCAGTGTTAATTGGGAATGCCGCTGATCCCACGACCCGGATCCTTCCAGAACCAATTCCGATTCGTCGATGTTGACCATGTCGTTTTTGAATCGAAACGGCGTCACGACAAGTTTGGTTTGCTCGAAGCGTGCCGTTTCGGCTTCCATCGTCAATGTCAAATCCAAGGTGATGTTTCCATCGAGTTCTTGGCCGCCGGACGTCATGAAGGTTTCCAAGCGTGGTTGCCAAGTCCGCAGTTCGCCGGTGACGCTCAATTTGACTTTCCATCTACTTGTCATTTGTGACGTCAGAACCGGGTCGAGAAAGTCGATCCGCAATTGGTCGTTTCCGCTGGCCAATGTGAACTTGCCATGCTCGATCGAGTGCAACCGGTTGTCTTTGACCAGCCCTTTCGCGTCGAAAACGACTTTGAGTTGCTTTTCGCTCAAGGGTCGCGCATTCGGAATGACAAGCTGAAAGTCAGTGAGTGTCATGTCGCCTTTGGCTTGAACGGCATTCCGATCAAGGCTCTTCAAATCGATCCGTGAGGCGACCTGTCCGGCAAATCGCAAATCACCCAGATCGAAGATCGGTTGAATTTGCGCAAACAGCCGATCGAGATCCGCGTTGAATGACACGTGTCCCTGGTCCAGAGTCCCGTGCCCCTTTAGTTGCATGAAGTCCGCGGTCCCGGTCAACTCGTCCAAGACAACCCCGTCGTCCGATACATGTGCTCTGATAGAGACGACAACGGGTTTCTGCCACGACAGTGTCTTTCCATCAACAACAGCCTTGAATCCTTTTGATTCGATCCTCGCCGTCCACGATCTTTGCCCGTCGGTGTTATGTGATGCAAGCGAAAACTCGGTCGTGCCGGATTCAATGACGGCACCTTCGCGAATGCGTATTGTCTCGGGAAATGACGATGCCAGTTTTTGCAAGTTGCACTTGCCGCTGATTTCGAAATCGTGTGATCCCAACAGTGCGGCAATCGCGTCGAGCGATTCTGATTCGTTCAACTCAGACAGATCGATCACTCCTGTTGCCGCCAAGCTGGCAACTTCGGTCTTGAGTGTTGTGTGTTCGAGCTTCAATTGGCCGTCGAGCAACCTCAGGTCACCGCTGATTTCAACGACGTCGCTTTCGAACTGATCGGTACCCAGCAATTGTGGAATCTCGGCCGTGAAACGCTTGGCATCAAGACGGCCGCTGACCGATACATCGTTCTCGTCGTTCCATTCGAGTTGCATTTCGGAATCGACTGATCCCGAAAGATGAGCCACAACGCCAATCCGATCAAACATCGAATGCAAGGCGGGCAACGGCAGGGACTTGGTTGTCACGTTGACGCTGCCACGTCCGATACTCGAGTCGATTTCAGAACCTGATTGCCAAGTCACATCGCTGGTAATTGTGCCTGCGGATCCGGCGACCGTGGCGGAGACTTCCGCTTCGATAACTGTGGACTCGTTCGACGTACACTTGATGGTCGCGTTGATACTGTCGATTTTCGTTTGGCCATCATTCGCATTGTGGCCGGATAGCAGCACGCTGCCATCTTCGATGTTGATGGTGCATTGGAATCTCTCATCGGTTGCCGGGCCAGCGACAAGCGGCGCGATCGCGTCTTCGATGTTACTGCCGCCAAGACGCATGACCGCTTGTAATTGTGGCTGGGCGATGGTCAATTCGCCGATATTTGAAGAATCCACGAGGAGGCTGTAAAGAGTTTTCTTCGTCGCGATGGTTTGGCTATTGGCGATTGGCTGGCCCTGGTCATCGAGTATTTCGATGTCGTGCAGTTCGATCGGCGAGAACCACGCCAATGACGCCGATCCAATCCGGACGCTGCCCTCAAAACCGGGCAACGCGATCGGCACAATCTGTTGCCGTAACGGTGTCGCGGCAACGATCAGTGGCAAGAACCACACCACACCCGCGAGGATCGCCGCGCCGCAAATCCAGCGTTTCCATCGTCTCGATCGCGTTGTTGGAAGCGGCATGGCCTCGGATTCGTTGGCCATTGCTCGTGGCTGCTGTTCGGCGATCGACATTAGCGCATCCCTGTCTCGAATCAATGCCCGCCTCTGCCAAATGAACCGAGATTCTATTCCGTCTCGCCAATTGCTCCTAGCCTGCTTTGTCACGGCAAATCTTTAGGATCAGCCATTGGGCGCTAGTCCAATGCTACTCACTTTAGATGCAACATTCGGGAAACGGTTGATGGGGGCCAGGAACCTAACGGTTCCCGCTAGCCTGGTATTTTGAGCTTCATTGCTCTTGGCTAGCGGGAACAGTGAGGTTCCTGGCCAAAACGGATAACTGTCCGACTCGCCGTTTAACTTGACGAAACGATACCGTCGGTAAAGTGAGTGCCATTGGGCGCTAGCCGACGGTCTCCCTGCGCTAACCGGACGCTAGCGCGTACCGGCTGATTCTGCCAACACTGATTCTTAGCGGTCACAAAAGCGGTTGCCTGCTTTGCGCCCACGCCGATTACAATTGCGTTCTTTCTTGCCAGCGCATCAAAAATTGGAATAATCGGGCGAGAGAATCACAGAAGGCTAATATTAGTTTCAGAGCAAATCCCCGCCGTAACCCGCGACGCGGAAGTCACGCAATAGGAAGGCAAATTTACTATGAGACTACAGCATTTTATGAGCCGGTCGTTTCGCAAAACTGTGGCAGCATTCTTCTCAATCTTGATTTTGGGGATCGGTGCCCGAGGCGGCACAACTGAAGCCGCCGACATCCTTTCTCCCGATGCCAAGTTGGAATTGGTTTTCGATGGTGGTGCCGTGTTGACGGAAGGTGTTGCCGCCGGACACGATGGCTTGATCTACTTCAGCGATATCACGTTTTCGCACCAGACGAAAGATGACAACGGAGTTTTCGAAGCCGGGCACATCTGGAAATACAACCCGAAAACGGGCAAGACAGCGATCTTCCGCTCGCCCAGCGGCATGTCAAACGGCATTAAATTCGACGCGAGCGGAAACATGATCGTCGCCGAAGGAGCCGATTATGGCGGGCGCCGCATCATTCGCACGGACATGAAGACGGGAAAGAGCTACGTCATCGCCGGATTGTACGAGGGCCGCCCGTTCAACTCGTGCAACGATATCACGATCGATGAGAATGGACGAATCTACTTCAGCGATCCACGCTATTTGGGCCACGAACCGATCGACCAGCCGGTGATGGCCGTCTACCGCATCGATCCAGATGGCACGATTGAACGCATTGTCACCGACGCCGGCAAGCCGAACGGAGTTTGCGTGTCTCCCGACCAAAAGTCGCTGTATGTGGTCAGCAACGACAACGGGAATTCCGGCATCGGCCGCATTCCCGAAGGCACGCCCGCTCACAAAGGTCGCATGGCGTTGCTGGCCTACGACCTGAACGCCGACGGCACGGCGAAGTTTCGCGAGATACTTGTCGATTATGCTCCGCAGGATGGTCCCGATGGCTTGATCGTCGATGCCGATGGAAACCTTTATGTTGCCGTACGAGATGAGACTCGACCGGGCATCGTCGTCTATTCTCCGAAGGGCAAGGAAGTGGCCTATATCAAGACCGAGATTCCGACCAACGTCGGTTTCGGACGTGGAAGTGAGAGCAAAACGCTGTACATCACTGCCGGCAAGAGCCTGTATCGCATCCGTCTCAAAAAAGAGGGCTATCAGTTACCGGCATCAAAAAAGTAGCATCCGGCAAGAAAGGGGAGCGACGGGCGTTAGCCCGATGGCACTCACTTTAGACCATTGTCGCCTTTCGCTCCGCGAAAGTGGCGCTACTTTCGCGGAGCGAAAGGCGACTATCCAACGATCGCAATCGTAAAGTGAGTGCCAGTCGGCTAACGTCCGCCGCTTGCCACTGGAAAATTTTGGAAACCCGTCGGTGGAACGCGACGTGACGGAACAGGGAAGTGATCACGAATACTGGCGCGACGCCCGCAGGCCGCTGTCGTGCCTGATATTCTTGTTGCCGCTGCTGATCGTTTACGAAGTCGGAGTGCTGTGGGTCGGCGGCGACAGTGCGGCCACCGTCCGCAACGGTGCGGATTATTGGATGCGCTCGATCCTTCACGCGGCCGGGTTCAACTTCTCGTTCCTGCTGCCAATCCTCGTCGCGGGCGGGCTATTGGTCTGGCACAAAATCAGCAAGAACGCGTGGCACGTGTCGCTCGACACCCTGATCGGCATGTTGGCCGAAAGCGTCTTGTCTGCCTTCCTATTGATCGTATTGGGCCAATTGCAGGATTTGGTGTTTCAAGAGTTGAGTATTTCGGCGTCCGTACCCGCTCGCATTACAGTGATGCAGACGTCCGCGGAATCAACGTTGGAGACATTTGTCAGTTTTGTCGGGGCTGGTGTCTACGAGGAGGTGCTGTTTCGACTGTGCCTGTTGCCGGCCGTTTTCGCCGTGTTTCGGTCATTCAAGATGCAACACCGTTGGGCAGCCGTACTGGCCATCTTTGTGACGAGCCTGCTGTTTTCGGTCGCGCACTATGTCGGAGCGGCCGGCGATACGTTTTCTCTATTCACGTTTTCGTTTCGCATGCTGGCGGGCGCGTTCTTCGCCACGCTCTTCGTGCTGCGCGGATTTGGTATCACCGTCGGTTGCCACGTCATCTATGATCTGCTGGTCGGTCTGATGCTGGTGTCTCAGTCGTGACCGCGAAATATGGAACACGGAAGAGAGGAATATCCGTAGCTGGATTCGCAAGAATTCAGGCCGCAAGGTCTGTCGCCTTTCGCTCCGCGAAAGCCGCGCCACTTTCGCGGAGCGAAAGGCGACAGAAAGATGCGCGCATCGTGCGCGTATGACTCAGG
>CAUZVF010000098.1:0-9758 GCA_963582955.1 Planctomycetota bacterium | reverse complement strand
GCGAAACCCTGGAGACGAGCACTTAGTCTTGCCTTTGCGCATTATCCTCAGTTGTAGGTGAATTAGACGGGAAATCCATCGGTAGGCCGAAAAACGTTGGGTTTATGGCTCACCGAATCAGCCACCAGAGAGAAATTTACCGCGGCGGCAAGAAATCTCATTTGACGCATGAGTTTCTGATGCGCGAATCGGGTGGCGAAATACGTGCGACTTTACGGCACGGTGTCGATCGACGGGGCATCAATGGGTTAAAATCCGGTTTGTCTCACGCGAAAGTCGGTATGACGGCTTATTGGTATACCCCAGACGGACGCACGACGCCCTGCGAGATTGCTTTTAATTCGCTTCAGCGCGTCGTACCATGTTTCGATGCAGCGTCGCCACGGCGAATCCCAACTTGCTGCCGTTTAGTTGCGGTAGTATCATCCAAAAAGTATTTGTCTGTGTATTCTTGAAGTCAAAAGAAAAGAAATGGCGAGATCCAACGATGCGAGCCGTCGGCAGGTGCTACGGGCTGGCCTAACCGGCTTCACCAGTCTAACTTTGCCCGGCTTGTACCGGGCTCGAGCCGAGATCGCCACGACGACCAAAAACGTGGAAACCGCGATTATTTTGGTCTGGCTTCGTGGCGGACAAAGCCATCTCGATACGTTCGACATGAAGCCGTTGGCGACGTCCGACTTTCGCGGGCCGTTTAGCCCGGTCGATACGAAGGTGCCCGGCATTCAGATCACGGAACTCTATCCGCGTCTATCGCAGTGTGCCGATCGATACTCATTGCTCCGGTCGGTGGCCCACAATGCCGGCGGACATCCAGCAGGCTCATTACGAGTGCTGGGTGGAGATCCCGCTTCTGCCGATAAGCCGACGCCGACGTATCCAGACTGGATGTCGATCGCGAGCTATCTGCGCCACAATTCGACGCAACAGATTCCCAACTACGTCGCGATTAATCCGGTCGATCGCTACGACTCGTTTCGAATCGCCGGTCCGGCGTATCTGGGGCCGTCGTACGAACCGTTCAAAGTGACAGGCGATCCGGACACGCCGGAGTTTGCCGTGCCAAACGTCGGTCTGAAGGACGACGATGGCAAACGCCGCCTCAACGAACGCAGCGAGCTGAGACGCAAAATCGATCGCATGCGCCGGGACATTGACCAGACCGGCCTGATGCGTGCTTTCGACAACTTCGATGCACAGGCTCTGCGTCTGCTGGCCAGCCCCGATGCAGCCCGAGCGTTCGACCTTTCGCAAGAGACTGACAGGCTCCGCGACCGATACGGACGTAACCGATGGGGACAGCAGTGCCTGATGGCGCGGCGACTCGTCGAGGCAGGCGTCGACATTGTGGCCACGGAGTTCGACGGCCCGTTGTGCGGACGTGTTTCCAACTGGGACGACCACGCCGTCAACCACCACGTCTTCGAAGCCAACGCTTACCGTGCTCCGTTCTTCGACCAGGCAATTTCCGCGTTGATCGAAGACATCTATGATCGTGGACTCGACAAGCGGGTGATGGTCGTCGTTACGGGCGAGTTTGGACGCACACCGCGCATCTCACATGTCGCGAGTAGCGGTGGTGGAGTGGCGAGTGCTCCGAAAGGAACGGTCCAACCCGGCCGAGATCACTGGCCGCGTGCAAACACAATGCTGTTTGCCGGGGGCGGCATTGAGACCGGACAGGTGATCGGCGCCACGGATGCGCGCGGCGAGGATCCCGTTTCGCGTCGCGTTACGCCGTACGATTTCCTGACGACGATTTTTCATCACCTCGGATTCGACCACGTGCAGCTCGCGCTCCAGGACTTCGCCGGTCGGCGAAATCCGATCTTCACCAAAGGCGATCCGATTCCGGAACTCACGCGCGCGACATGACCGCTCTGCAGGCGCACATGAGAAGTATTCATCCCTACGCCAGTTCGTGTCACAGACGGTCGATTAACAACACGACTCGACCGCCATTGCCTGCAAACGCATTTCGCTTCTCAATTGTGCCCAACCCGACTGACATGGATCAGGAGACCCGGCGTACAATTCCAGCATCTATCAATTCCCTGCTGACAGCGCGATCGCAGCTTTCACCGCTTCGAAGCTGGAACACCGACCCAAACAACGGCCAAATCCTTTACCGAAACAACGGCATAACCGGACGTCCTTCCACGATGTAGTGTGGTCTTCCTTTGAAATCGATCACTTTGGTGTTGTGGTCGTATCCAAGTGCGTGATAGATCGTCGCAACGAAGTCGCTGACGTGTACGGGATTATCTTTCGGAAGCGCGCCGTGTTTGTCGCTGCTACCGCACACTTGACCGCCACGGATTCCGCCGCCGGCAAACAGCGTGCTGTAAACAGACCCCCAGTGATCGCGGCCTCCGTTCGGATTGATAGTGGGCGTGCGGCCGAACTCGCCGGTATACACGACCAATGTTGCGTCCAATAAACCACGGTCCAGCAGATCCTCCAATAACGCGGAGATTCCCTGGTCCATCGGCGGAAGATTCTTCTTCATCGTTGGGAAATTATTCGCGTGCGTGTCGAAGTGAGTAAATTCCTTGGTCAGGGGCCAAGTCACCGTGACCAGACGAACTCCTGCCTCGATCAAACGTCGGGCGACCAGGCAACTGCGACCGAAGTGGTGATCGCCAAAGCGCTCGCGCGTCGTCTGCGTCTCGTCGTCAATACAAAAGGCTTGCCATTTCCGTGAGGATCGCAGCACACTTATGGCTTCTTGTTGAATGAACTTCGAACGAAATACCGAAGTCGTTTCGCCGGAAAATGCGTTCTCGTCCAACGACCGCAACAGATCCACTCGTTGCTCGAAACGGGAACCTGTGTTCTCAGCTCCCGGCACAAAGGCCGGAGGCAAAATACCTGGTTGGCCGCCTTTGTAATCCATGATCAAAGGGTCGTAGCGCGGCCCCAAGAACCCGGCATGTTGACCGGCCCATTCTTGGCCAGGCCCGTCCTGCGTAATCCACATTGGCAGTTGCACGGCCGTCGGCAACTCACCGCGGCCGCCTTCGAGCTGCTGCAACACGCCACCAATCGATGGCGAATCGAGCCGACTGAGCAACGGCTGGCCGTTGCGAGGCGCGTGTTTCCAACCGGTGAGATTGTAATGCACTCCTGTGGCGTGAAATGTCCCGTCATGATGCACGGAACGAACCAGCGAATAATGCCTTGCGAGGCTGGCCAAACGCGGCAGATACTCGCAGATTTGCAGACCGGGAACCGTCGTCGAGATCGGCGAGAACTCGCCGCGCACACCAACTTCGGCCTCCGGTTTCATGTCGAATGTCTCATGCTGCGGTGGGCCGCCAACCATGTACAGCATGATGCACGACTTGGCTGTCGCTGCGTCAGATCCCGCAGCCTGAGCGGTCCGCGAACCCAAGAGTTGCGGCAAGCTGAGACCGAAGGCCGAGGTACCGCCAGCCTGCAGAAATGTGCGGCGCGAAAAACACTCAGCTTGTTCGAGTCTGCTTGACGCCACTTGGTAGAAGCTCCAGGGATTTGGGCGGATTGCAAGAGTTGATGCTCCCGAGATCTTACCACCGTTGAAGCGTCAACGCTAACCGAAATCGGTGAAGGAGCCGAACATCGCTATCTGGAGGTGAAGATATCGCTATCATGAATTGGTCAGCAACGTTGAAGGGCAACTCAACCCCAGTCAGTTTCTCCGCCGAAGGCTACCTGAGCACACTCGGGCCGCGGGCGAAGTCACAAAACGTTGGTTTTTTAGCTCACTGACTCGGCCACCGAAGGGGCACCCGTCGATACGTGTGTCAAATTGCTCCGACTGACCGTTTGAGGGCATGCCCAGCGTGTGTCAAAAAACGTATGGTGGTCTGAGACAACGGCCCGAAGCCACTCGTCGCCAAAAATCAAGATACGGTAGTTTTACGGGAAGTCCCGCGCAACGTGTGGGTAAATGGCACTTTTTCCGCGAGGCGGACGAGCGGCCTAACGAAACCGATGCGTGGTTTGGTTTTCAATGAGTTGCGAGCAACGAGATCGCGAAGTTGTCAACGACAATCTGGTGTCCTTCCTGAACAACGATGGCACCAGAAGTTTTGGCGGGAAGCTTGAACGTGGCCGTATCAAACTCCGGTAATTGGAATTCTCCCGCATGCGTCTTCCAGGATTTCGTGGCTTCGATCTTGATCAGGTCGGGAAATCCAAGCCAGCGAAACTCGCCCGTCGTTGGATTGTTTGCTCCGACCCACGCTCGGAAATGAAATGTCCCTTTGCCTTTCAGCGACACTTCGTAGCGATACGTCTTGCCCGGTTCGATCAGTTTGGAGTAACGGCCGTGAAGACCGATCTGGCAGTCTTCCAGCAACACGGATCGACCCTTGAACGCTTCGTCGCCTTCGACCATGCGACCAGATTGCAGAAATCCCTTCGCAACTCGAAACAGCGGGCCGCGATGTTCGAACGGCAATCGCTTACCAGCCTTCAGGCGTTTCTTGCCGGACTGGCGCATCGAAAACGTAATCGGCTCCCACGACCATTGTTCAAAGTCGTCGCTGACGATGACGTTTGGCGGGCTCTTCGGCTCGGACGCATGAGTAGCATTCGCCAAATGCGCTGCCATCGAGAGAATGATTAGAGCCTGTTTCAACAGCAACCGGAGGCGTAAGAGACGGAAAAAAAACGGGGACGCCGGTCCCTCGCTTACGCGTCGGGTTTCTTTGTGTTGTGCATCGTCGCGGATCATCGGTTACCTACATCGAAGGTTGTGGCCGCTTTTATTCCGGTCAGCGCGTGCCACGCGATCACTCGGTAGCGGCCGGGTTTGATAGACAACGAAAGTGGCAAATGGATTTTGAATGACGTGCCTGAGAACACGAAGTTCTGCCGAAACCATTCGAGTTCCGTGCCTTGCTGATTGAAGACTCGAACATGCACGGCTTGAGATATGGCATCCGACTCGGCGTCTTTGTTGAAGTTGATCGTGCCTGTCACCGTAAGGTCGGTTCCGGATGTGATGGATTCCGTCGGTCCGCTGAATTCAATCGACTCCAGCCGCGCGGGAAGCAGCGCGAAGAATCGAGGTCGCAAATCAATGTTTAGCGCGACGCTGTCCGTGAATCCCAGGAAAGACTGCTCGCGCACGTCGTACACGTATCGTTTCGTGGGAAGCTTGAGAATGGTTGGAGATGGTTCTTGATTCGCCGCCGTATCAGAACAGAGCAAGCCAACCAGTTGCGTGGAGCCGTGTTGGAACACGCGTGCAAAAATGTCGCGACGGGGTTTGCCATCGCCGTCAAGTAATCCGACCGGCGGTTGCTGGTCTGCGTACTTTCGCAAGAGCTGGTCGACAACGTCGGAGCCGGTGAAGTCGTCGGTTTCGAGTCGGCGGGTGTAGCCGTTGATGACGTTGGGCAGATACGCAGCGTAGCCTTTGCCGATTTTTTGCACATGCGTTCTGTCCGTCACCGGAAACAGGTCAGCGAGCCGCCCTTTCTCCAGTTTGCGGCCGTGTTGTGTATAGGTCGCCGGGTCGTTATCGGCGATCACCAGTCCGCCATTGGCGACGAACTGGCGAATGGCGTCGGCTTCCGCTTGGGACATGCCCTTGTTGTAGGGCAGCACGAGTGCACGAAAACCTCGTTTCGCGAGACCGCCATCCTGCAAATCCTCGGGCGCGATAATCGTCGGACGTATGCGAATCGAGTTGAGCAACGTGAGCGCGTCCGCCGGCGCGCCACCAATCACGCTCACGTTCGACATCCAAGTGCCGGAAAAACCGTTCTCCTCGAACGGCAGCAATCGTGAGATGTAATGATTGTACGGAGCCCACAGCATGGCGACTTGCGAGCGATGCGGCTGCGAGGCGATCGTCAGTTTGCCGATGCCACGCTGAATCGTGCGCACTTCGCGCGAGTAATCTTCGAAGAACGGCAGCGGTTCGGAAAAGTCCGGCGTAAAGCAACTCAAGCCGCCAAGCGTTGAGTTGCTCAAGCAGTTCTCCCAATCAAAGCCGTTCAAACCGAGCATCAGCACGAGCCATGGGTAACGCTCGCGGTTGACTTGCGATTGATGATCGTAGTTCCAACGCAGCACCGACTGAGGAGCCATTAGAAAGCTGCGTTTGGCCGAGAACGACTGCGGCAATTCGACGGTCATGCCATGACGCCATTGCGGGTGGATCTCCTGGCCGATGTACAACTTCGAGCAAGTCATCTCATGGCGGTAACGCGAGAAGTCATGATGATCGTGGCCAACTCGTCCCGTTCGCGCGTCGGGGATGAATCGCCTCATCATTCTCGTCCAATCGATGAAATACTGGCTCCACACCCGCGACCGCATGAAATATCGAAAGTCGACCCAGCGCGGAAGTTGGTCCCGTTCGACAGCCTCGATCAACATGATTCCTCGAACTTGGTCCCACGAATCGAAACTCGCGTTCCATTCGGTGTTCAAGGCAGCGAGGTCGTTGTCGTACTGCTCGCGGCACCATGCCTGGAAGACTTTGGTGGTTGTGGCTCCGAAACCAGAGTTCTCTCGCGCGTCGAATTCGCCCGATAGATAGTTCTCGCCGGTCAACGTGTAAAACGGCGAACCGAATCGGGCGGCTTGCTTGTACTGATCGATGCGTGCGTTGATAAATTCCGCGCCCATGTATCGCATCCGAAACGGAAACTCCTTCGAATTGAGTTTCTCGCCAGTTTCGGCCACTCGACGAAGCATGCGGCTAAGCTCCGCAAGATCCAGGTCCGGCTGCTCTTTCTTCGAGTCGCGATTGCTGTCTTCGGGGCTCAGGAGTTCTCCGTGATGTTCCGCGTAGGCGACGCTTCGCAAGTGTTGTCGCGCGTTGTGCACAAACTGTTGCTGCTGGCTGTAGATCAGGTAGGTGAAAGTGGAATTGATGCCATGCTCGCGCATCAAGCGGCCGTACAGATCGCCCTTCCAGTGACCGCGGCCGGGCGTCGGGGAGAAGATCAACATGAACATATAATCGTCGAACTCGCGTTTGGGAATCGGTGCCGCGATCGATCGTTCGTCCACGATGCCGTGTTGGTCCCTGATGCGGCAAACGATATCCCAGAGTTCCGACAATGGGTTCCGAACGGGGATTGAAAACGTGCCAGTTCCCGCATTATCGGAGACGACGAGTGCTTCGGCCACCGTGCGTCCCCACGTGTCGATGGCGACGACCTCGACAGATTGACCGGCGCTGAGTGGTCTCGCGAAGCGAATTGTGCCAGAGATTGTCTGACCGATTTTGTACCACGGCTGATCAATGGAGAGGTGTGTGACGCGTTGTTCGTTCTCAACGCGCAGACTTTTTGAAGCAAAGTCGATGACGGCGTCAGTCTTGTCCAGCAGTCGGACATCAATCAGATAATCGCCACGTGGTAACGTTGGCAACGTGCGCTTGGTCGACTTGCTAAACGGCAGCTTTGCGTTTTCAATCACCGTCCCGCTGCGGGTTCGCAACTTGTAGTCAACAAACGCGACTTGACCAGTGTCTGCCGTTATCGCGACGCGAGCCTCTGATAGTGCTTCGCGGGCAACGGTCGTTTGTGCAACCTGGTCGTGCCAGCGTAATCGTCTGGTCTCTTTATCGACGGGAGCACTCAGATCTGTTTTGGGCGCTGAAACTGAAATCGCCGTTTTCGCCGCGGGTTGTCGATGGGTGCTCCATAACATGCATCGCGCGAGGATTGCAAACGAGAGATCGTAGGCGACCGAATCGTGATCGCCCATCGGATGGTTCCAATACGGCGTCAACGAATTGCTGTGCCTGCGTGCCGTTTCCTCGTCAAAATAGTCGAGTCCAACAACGCGACCGTCGCCGTGCCTGGAAGTCGTCACACACATGGCTGTCTGCGCAAATTCATGTCGCGGAACTCCAGCGAGAGGCTTGAACTGATTCTGCGACTCGATCATGTGAATCGGCAGCACATCGAGCGGCGTTGATTGCCGAATCCAACCCGCGAGCGATCCACCGCCACCCGCCTCGAACAGTCGCTCGAATGACTCGTCACGGCCATCCGCGACGACCGTTCGATTGCTGTAGCCCTCTTTCAACCGGTGTGGCGTGACATAAACAAGTCCGCTTCCGCGTGCGACGTGTTCGAGAATTCGGATTCGAACCGACGACGGAATAACCCCCCAAGAAACTTTGCCGATGACGATCACATCATACTCGTGTGCCAGGCTTAACCGCTGCTTGACTATGCGTTCCAGCACAAGTTTCGCTTCGACGCCGGTCAACGGCGTTGTCTTTTGGCCTTCGCCATATCCGTTTGCCCAAGCCGTATGACCCGCGTTCATGATCACGGTGTAATCGAGCTGCAAACGCTGAGCGATCTCGACCACTTCGCGCGAATCGCCGTACGGCAATATGAACAGCGCCTTGATCGGTCCACCCGCCAAAGGACGAGCCCACTTGATATGTGGAGTTTCCAACGTCCCCGGCAATCGATCGTACGGCTGGTTGGGATCGCCGTACGGTGGCGTGGCGTGGATTGTCACTGGCAATAAAACAGCGCAAGCAGATGTGATGATGGATAAACGCAAAATCGACCGCATTAGGCTTTCCCTTTCGAGCCGCAGTAACACTTCGCAGCGACCAACTTCGGTTCCAGCATGGGTTGTGTCGCGAGTCTAGTATACTGCTCAACGCCTGACCGTTCATTGATGAAGAAGCAAAACAATCTGAAGACGGCGTCGGGGACATAAAAGAGGTCAGGTATGAATGGCAATTCCGCTGTTTAAATAACGACTTACGTCGATGCTCAATTCTCACTGCGTGCAGACGGTAAGCCAAGCACGCGCGGGCACGGGAAATCACTGACGTTGCCCGGATGGTGGTGGTTGTGCATCAATCAGAGTGCAGCTGCTCGGGAGCTGAGAATCAGCAATCGAATCTCAAAAATCCTTGAGTTTTTGACGCAACGAAATCGTCGATTCCGGTCGCGGAGTCGATTCGACCATTTGTCGCATCAAAGGTATGAGTTTTGATGCGCTCAGGCTGCGTCAAATAAGGTATGGCGGTCTCGGACAACAACCCGAAGCCACTGCCCGGCGATAATCAAAAATGGATCCTTTTTCGGCGTGTGTCACGCGCGACGACTTGTTGGGACTATCAGGAGCTTGTCGCGATCCTTAGCCGAACAGCGGACGCATCACGGCGCCGGAATTGAGCTTGTACGGACGGTCCAGCTGGTCGCGGATTTCGGCGTGCGGGTCGACGCCCAACGCTTTATAAACCGTCGCGCCGACGTCGGACGGATAGAACGGCTGGGTCTTGCAATAGGCGGCGTGCTGATCTGACGCGCCGATGATACGCCCCGGCTTAACGCCACCTCCGGCGAACAACGCGTGAAAACACGACCCCCAGTGCTCGCGGCCGGTGGGGGAGGATAATATCGTCTTGACGAAGCCGCCTATCTTCGGCGTGCGGCCGAATTCGCTGATCACGATCACGAGCGTTTCTTCGATCGCACCCGTTGTGTGCAGGTCGTCGAGTAACGCGGAAAATGCGACGTCGAACGGTGGGAGCAAGCGGTTCTTCAAGCCGGTGAAGTTGTCCTTATGCGTGTCCCAGACTCCCGCTGGCCCGAGATTGGCTTGAACCATGGGTATACCCGCTTGGACCAGCCGCCGGGCCAACAGCAGCGCTTGACCCCACGTATGCCGGCCGTATTTGTCGCGGACCTTGTCATTTTCCTGGTTCAAGTCGAACGCCTGAGCCAGCTTGCCGGACGTGAGCAAACGAAACGCTCGCTGCTGGTGCGCCGAGT
>CAUZVF010000097.1:0-9763 GCA_963582955.1 Planctomycetota bacterium | reverse complement strand
GCTGCGATTGTTGGCCGCTTGGCATGCACGGAAATGACGCAGGACGGTGACGACGAAAAGACATTTACGTTTGACGTGGCCGATTTCGAAACCGTGGCGGAACTGGTGAAACCCTACAAGCGGCGAGTGGTGTCTGAAGAGCAGAAGAATCGGCTGATTGCGATGGGCAGAGAGCACCGATTCACGGCGGTAGTGTCGACTTTACAGACCGTAGACGCGATGTAACGGTCTGTCCCTTGTGATTGGACGTCTGAGGCGGTTTGCGTGCGTTAAATTGTTGCCAGAAGTGGTTGGCAGACAGTCCGGCGAGTCTACCCATTCTGCCGCGACACGACTATTTCCATTGCCGCCCAGTTTTTATGCCGAAAAAAGTTGCAGTGTGAACTTTCTGCCAATTCCATAGTTCCTCCGCCGGCGGATTGGATCTGGATGCTGACGCTGTTGCCGACATTCTTGAGACCGCAAGTGACGTCTTCAGGCCGCGAATTGGCTCATTTGGCGTGTGTCATTTATCGTTCGATTCACCGTTTTTCGGGACTTTGAATAGTGAGACGAGTTTACGGCACTCGATGGCATGCGGATTCGCGCAACGACCATGTCCAGAAGCAGTTGTTTCGTAATTCCAACGATTATTGGGACCTCACCATTGGAGAACGCACCCTTCGAGCGTGGCCCAGTTAGCGTAGAAAGAATGCGTCCCAAATCCTGCAAGCCCGCGACCAGTGCCGAATCAGAACAGTTCGGTCAAGACGTGGCCACCCCGCGAGATGGCGACCGGCCGGTTCGATCGGTCGTAGACCGGCATTTCCGGGTCGATTCCCAGGCTGTAATAGATCGTCGCACAAATGTCACTGATGTGCACGGGGCGATCCTTGATCCAAGCGGCGTCACTGTCCGAGTCGCCGTACGCCGTTCCGCCTTGAATTCCGCCACCGGCCAACAGGACTGAGTAGCAATGCGTCCAGTGGTCACGGCCGGCGTTCTTGTTGATCTTGGGCGTGCGCCCCATTTCTCCCATGACAACGACCAGCGTTTCGTCGAGCAAGCCGCGATCGTCCAAATCTTCGATCAGCGCCGAAAACACTCGGTCGAAATCCGGCAACAGCGAGCGTTTTAGCATGTTGAAGTTTCTGCCGTGAGTGTCCCAGGCGGACTGGCTGACGCCGAATCGCTTCCCCATGTTGTCGTAGCTGACGTTGATGAACCTCGACCCGGCCTCGATGAGTCGGCGGGCAAGGAGCGTGCTGGTGCCAAACAGTGTCCGGCCATAGCGGTCGCGGGCGGCATCGGACTCTTGTTTGAAATCGAACGCGGCTCGGATCTGTTTCGATGTCAGCAAATCAAACGCCACGCGTTGCTGCACGTTGAATTGGTTAACCGTTTGCGTGCGTTCGTGGTGCCGCAACTGATCATCGAACTGGTCGAGCAACCGGCGGCGGCTGGACAGACGGTCCAACGTGACGCCGCCGTGCAGGTCCAGCTCGTTCAGGTTGGGTTCGCCGAGAACGATTTGGGGGTTCCAGTTTTCATCTGGTGGTTTCGCGACATAGGCCTTGCAGGTCGTCGAAAACGGATCGTACTGGTGGCCAAGAAAACCGCCGTGCGGTCCACCCTTGACGCGTCGTTCTCCCCAACCGAGCGGGCACGGAAGAAAGACGTAGGGCGGTACGGAGGACTGGCGGCCATCCAGTTCATCGTACTTTGCGATCACCGAACCCATGCTGGGAGGATCGCTGGAGCGAGCGTTTTCATCGCGGAGATTCTCGTCGCGGCCGGTGTACATCGGCTGGTTGTTGTGACACGGGCCGTTGTGATAGACGGACCGCACAACGCACGTCTTGTGCATCACGCGAGCGGTCATCGGCAGCAGTTCGCAGACGTCGATTCCCGAAGCACTCGACGGTACGGGCACGAATTCGCTGCGCACCTCGGCCGATGCTTTGGGTTTCATGTCGTACATGTCCTGAGTCGGCGCCCCGCCTTGCAGATAGAGCAAGACGACACGTTTGGCTCGTGCGCGCGGCGCTTGCGGACGACGGTGACTCTCGATCGCGTGCAACGTCGGTGTGTTGAAGAAGCCGCCCAGTAGCGACAAGGCTCCGATCTGCAACGTTTCGCGCCGTGTCGGTCCGCTGCAGGCTCGCCGCCGAGTTCCGAGCATTGTGATCATGAGTCGCTCCGTTTCCGTAGCTTGGACACTTCCGTCCGACCTAGCCACGTGGGTCTCCGATCTGGATCATTGCCAGGCGACAAACGCCGACAGCATTCTATCCAACGCGGTTCAGAAACGCACTTCCGGCCCGATTCTGTTCGCGAAACCCGTCGAATGCAGTACTGTAAAGCCAATGGAAGATTTTTCGGGACTCGCTACGTCTCGACTCTTAGGCCCATTCTTGGCCCCACCCCTAGTGGTCGCCACCTCGTGTCTGTAGCAGCGCTCGCACGCGAGCTAATTTCGCTGACGGAGCGGCCCAAACAGGCAGGCACGCCTCAGAAAAAGGCAAAAGGTCACTGTTCTTCCTGGCTGATCGACTGAGCTTCCGTTTCGAAAAAGAAAGCTTGCCAGCTAGAATGAGCCACACCCCTTACGAGTGCGGAAATGATCAAGGCGCTCTCCAAGCGGGCCACGGAGCGGTACACGACGCCAGGAACATAGCCGACGACTTGCGTCATTTCCTGAGTACGGCAACGCCGCAGACGATACCGGCGATCGCAACGACGGTCCAGCCTCAGCATCCGCGACCGTGACAGGAGATTCTTGTGAAAGCCGTCAGGTTTTCGCCGGAATGTGTGTGAGGTTTTCAGCGTGGCGGCAATTATCTATTGGACAAGGTCGCGATGAAACCTGGACCCGCCTCGGACAACGGCTCGATCGACATTCCAGCCGCCTTAGAGACGCATCGCCGGTGGCTGCGAACCGTGGTCTTGGCGCGGGTCTACGACTGTCATGCCGTCGACGAAGTCATGCAGGAAGTGGCGTTGGCCGCGGTTCGCGGGCGGTCTCTTCCGCCGAATTCCGGAGACGCGTCGGCCTGGCTGTACCAGGTCGCCGTGCGGCAGAGTCTGCTCTATCGCCGGAAACAGGGTCGGGAGGCTGAACGGATTACACGTTTTCGGGATCGCCGCCAATGTGACGACCAACCGTCCGACGCCGGCGATCCACTACGATGGCTCCTGGCTGACGAAGAAGTAGAGTTGGTCCGGAATGCGATGGACCAGATTTCTGAAGAGGACCGTGAGGTCCTGCTGCTGAAATACACCGAGGATTGGAGTTGCCGGGAACTGGCCGAGCGGCTCTGTGTGAGCGTCACAGCGGTCGAAACGCGACTCTACCGCGCCCGTCAACGTTTGAGGGCCGCATTGGCACGTGCCGACGTGATCGAGGAGGAACGATGAGCAGTTCAACCGAGCCGTTGACCCAACGGGAAATCGATCGGCTCGTCGAGGGCGAGTTGAGTCAACCCGAACGGCGTCAACTGATTGCCCGCATCGAAGAGGAACCCGAGGGCTGGCGGCGGTGCGGCCTGGCGTTCCTTGAGGCTCAATCGTGGCGCAAGTCGCTTCGCCTGGTCGTTGCCCGTTCCACGGAGCGATCGGTTGCGGCGGACGAGAATCGCCCGGTGTTCGCGTCATCCCGACGGCGCATGCACTTCCTGGCCACGGTCGTTGCGACAGCAGTCGCCTCGTTGCTCATCGGGATTGGTATCGGCAAAAGCTGGACGGCCGAGGGCCGTTCGGTTGTCGACCACGAGCCCAACCGTGCCGTGAACAAGGTCGACCCATCAGTGTCCGAAATGTCCGAGGCGCAACCACCGAACGTCCCGGTTGAAGACGAAGTCCGTTTCGTTGGCTATGTGAGTTATGACAACGACCAAGAAGGTGCCCAGACGGTGCCGATCATCAGTGGGCCCGGGTTCAATGAGCAGTGGCTTGCGAACCAACCGGCACCGCTGTCGGAGTACGAAATCAGCCAGTTGGAGGGGCGTGGCTGGCGAGTGCACCAGGAGCGTCGATTGATCAGGGTGCAACTCACCGATGGTCGTACATTGACCGTTCCCATCGACACCGTGGCATACCAGTTCGCGCCGCCACCCATGTTTTGAAGCGCGGTCCAAGCCGATCGGTTTGGTTGACGACCAATTTCCAAAGGAGACCTGAAATGACTCGTTCCGTTATCCGCTCTCGTGTAGTTCGCTGCCTAGTTGCTGTGTTGCTCTCAGCAGTTGCGCTGTCGGTTGCAGACGCACAGGAAAAGCAACCGAAATCAATAACTGGGACCGTCCAGGAGGTCCCCTACCGCCACATCTGGTGCAATTACAGCCCAATCGGTGCAACGTTCGTCGCGATTGACAATACGCTTCGATCGCAACTGCAAATCCCAGCGGATCGCGGAGTAGTTGTCACCCGCATCGTCAAGAAGGGCCCGTTCGACAAAGCGGGACTCAAGGTCGATGACATTCTGCTTTCCGCCGGTGACAAGCCGATCGGCAAGCAGGCTGAATTTGAAACGATTGTACGCGAATCAAAACAGAAGAAGCTCAAGATCTCCCTGATCCGCGACGGAAAACGACAGAGCGTCGATCTTCCGATCGAACCGATGAAAGCAACCCTTCGGAATTACGCCCACACCAACCTCGCTTGGCTGACGACCGTCCATGGAACCGGAGACTATTTCATCGGAGTCAACGTGGTCCCCGTGGGCCGGACGTTGCGAGCGCACTTGAGACTTCTCAAGGGTCTGGGCGTTGTGGTGACCAACGTTGTGAAGGGCAGTCCCGCCATGAAAGCCGGCCTGCGGAAACATGACGTGCTGCTGACCATCGACGACAAGCCGATCGGAACCCTGAACGACCTGCGCAAAGCGATCACCGCATCCAGCGGAAAGCCCCTTTCGATCAAGTTGGTCCGCAACGGCAAGCAGCAGGCAGTCCAGGTCACACCGGAAAGGCGGAGAGATGTGACGGTGACGAGACTCCAGCATTTAGCCGAATTGCGTTTTACGCGGGATGTGACGGTGACGGGACTCCAGCATTTAGCCGAATTGCGGCAACTTCCGGCGGTCGCTACACCACCGATAACGCCTTCGTTACCGACGCGCGACCTTGCAGGAACACTCGACCGGCTGAACAGGCAACTCAACGAGTTGCAGAAGTCGGTCGACGAGCTTCGCAAGAGTCTGCCGAAGAAGCCCGAGAAACCCGCTGGGAATCCCGGCCGCAAGAACTAGGGCGAGGATCACGTCAACCTGCTTGGAGAATGTATCATCAACGCATACGTTTCTTGGGAGTCCGTATTTTGACGCGGTCCCCGTCCAGTGCCGAAAACTCCATACGTATTTCGGCACACTGTTTCGTGCGTCAGAAACTCATACGTTTCTTGAGAATCGGGCCTGATTGGTCGGCAGCGGGCAAAATGTCCCTCAGGCCGTGTCAAAATCTCAATGTTTCCTCGGACTCTCTGCGTTTCGAAATCTTGTGCCGACACTTGGACAGCTTTTCGCTAACCCGTGGGCGATTGGGAATGGGTCACGCTTTGCTTTATCATTTCTTCCCTGAATGCGCCGAGAGATGTCAACGTACGTTACGATGACTGATCTGTAAGTCTTTGCTGCACCACATACCAAACTCACTTCGGAAACTGGCAACTTGTATAATCTTGAAGGCAAAGTAGCCCTGGTGACGGGCGCTGGTGGCAAGCACGGGATCGGGCGCTCGATCGCCATGCGCTTGGCTCAAGAGGGTGCGAACGTGGTCGTCAACGACCTCGAGCCACCGTCCGAGAATGCGCGGCGTTCCGGTTGGCACGGTGTACCGGACGTTGTGAAGGAAATCGAGGCGCTCGGTCGAGGAGCTCTGGGCATTTTGGCAGATGTCTCCCTCGCCGCAGAAGTCGAGCGGATGGTGAGCGAGACGCTGGAGCGGTTCGGACGCATTGACATCCTGGTTAACAACGCCGCTTCACGACCTGGGCGAGACCGCGTACCGGTCGTCGAGTTGGAGGAGGATGCCTGGGATCTGGTGCAGCGCGTGAATGTCAGGGGCACGTTTTTATGTAGCCGGGCGGTCGCCCGGGACATGATCCGCCGCGGCAGCGGAAAATCCTGATCCTCTCTTCGACGAAGGGGAAGCGCGGGGAGGCATGTTTCGCGGCATACTCGGCGTCGAAATTCGCAGTCATCGGCTTTGGCCAGTCCTTGGCGCTCGAGCTGGCCGCTCACCAAATTCAAGTCAACGTCATCTGCCCGGGTATGGTTGAGACAGAGCGAATCGGCGACATGGCCGCAGCAATGGCAAAACGACTGGGGAAGTCACAGGAAGAGTGTCGCGTGCAGATGCTGAGCGAACGAGCGGCACAGATTCCGTTGGGACGCGTCGCGGAAGTCGCGGACATCGCACGCGTAGCGGCGTTTTTGGCGTCGTCCGAGTCGGACTATATGACCGGCTTGGCGATCAGCGTTACCGGCGGTACGCAACTGGGTTGAAGGATTCGCTAAGGCAGTCGAGGCAGGACTTGTTCCTTCAGGAGTTGCATGGAGTGGACCCACGGCTGTTTCGGTTCCCATTCGTGACCAAGGGCCAACAGGACTCCGAAGCCGCCCACGTCCTCATAGAGCTGGCCTAACTTTTCGGTGACGTCGTCCGGGCTACCGACAATCCAGATGTTGTCAAGCAGGTACTCTAAAGTCACGTCCGCATCGGGCATGTCGGGATCGGTTTTCAACAGGTCAAGCATCTTGCATCTGGGCAAGAGCCGAAGGAAGTAGTCTCGATAATCTCGGGCCAGCGTCCCCTCGAGCGCGAGTCTCCTGGCTTCTTTGGTCGTGTCGGCGACAAACACATGCCGGGCAATGCGCCACTGCGAGCGGTCGGCGACCTTGCCGGCACTTGCAGCCCCCTCTTCCACGGCCTCCCAGTGTGATTGGAGAACTTTTGTCGGCACAATGCTGATGCTCATCGGAATCCAACCGCGCTGCCCGGCCTGCACTAGGGTGCCGGACTTGACGGTAACTCCAGCCACGCCGATCGGCGGATGCGGTTTTTGGTAGGGGACCATGTGGTGACGCTGACCGATTTCGGGATCCGGCTCCGGTACGGTAAACCGCCAATACTTATGTTCGTACACGCCGGGACGGGGATCTTGCCACAACTGCAGCACGAGTTCGATTGCGTCGCGGGTCATGCCGCGCTGCTCGCCCGTCTTCGGGTCAAATCCGAATACCTCGAAGTCGCCCGGGAAGCCGCCGGACCCCACTCCCCAATAGAATCGTCCGTGGCACATGTGGTCCAATTGGGCGATACGATTGGCAATAACGAACGGATTGTGGTTGGGCATGCAGTTCACGCCCGTGCCCAGGATAATGTTCTGCGTTTGATGAATGGCGCTCGCGATTAACAAATCGGGCGCCGGTATGTTCTCCCAAACACTGGTGAAATGCTCTCCGAGCCACGCCTCTCGAAACCCGAGTTCGTCCAAAGTGATGATCTGCTCCAGATCGTTGTCCAACCCGCGCGTGTAGTCTGCACCGGGTGGATGCAATGGCATGGTAAAGAATCCGAGTTCCATAGTGTCTACCTCACAAAAGCGAAACAACGCAACAGCGGTCGTGAGCTTATTGTATTACGTTACCGCCAGCGGCGCTAGCGCCTCAATGTCTGAGACGACATCGATAATGACCGGCCGATTCGCCTCAAAGGCCTGTTGCAGCGCACTCGTTAACTCCGACGGTTTCTCGACGCGGATGCCTACGACGCCCATATTCTCGGCGATGGTCGCGAAGTTCACGTCGGTAAAACTCCAGAGGCTCCGTCCCTCTTCTGATTGCTCGCCGCCATAGACCCGGTCGAATCCACGTTTCGACTGGTTGCCCGAGCTGTTGTTGTTGACCAGGGTCACTGAGTTGATGCCGCAGCGCGCGGCGGTCTCGACTTCGGCGATGTGGTACCAGAACCCGGCGTCACCGGTGAAACAGAACACCGGACGATTGGGTGCGCCGCACTTGGCGCCGAGTGCCGCTGGGAATGCCCATCCCAGATGGCCAGCGCTACGCATATAGCTCTGGTTCGGCGTACGTAGATCATACATGCCGCCCATCCACATACCGCTATGGCCGGTATCGGCAACGACGATGGCGTCGTCGGGCAGATGGTCGCTCAACTGATCGCAAATACGTTCGGGGCGCATTGGAACCGCGTCGGACTCGAACAGTTCGCTGAACTTGCTACGCCACTCTCCAACAATCAAGCTGGCCCGCCTGACCCAGGCGGCACGTCGGGCCGACGACTCTGCATTGGTCAACGCGAGCATGCGGGTCAACGTGACTTTCGCGTCGCCCTGGACCGCCACTTTCAGCGGGTAGTTTCGCCCGATGACCTCCGGTTCCAAGTCGACCTGGATAGCCGCCACACCAATCGGCGGAACCTGCCAGAAGTGAGTCGTCATGCTGCCGGCCGTCGTGCCAATGAAACAGACCAGGTCGGCTTCGTTGACGACCCGATTGGCGCTTTCGCGCGAATAGGTTCCGACGACACCCACCGACATCGGGTGCACACCAGGGATAACGTCTTTGCCGTTGAGTGAAGTGGCGACTGGGATCTTTAGGAGCTCGGCCAATGCGACTAATTCGGCAGCGGCGCCCGAGGCCCGTACTCCGCCGCCAGCGACGATCACCGGACGTTCCGCCGCTTCCAATTGCGCAAGCGCCGCGCGCACCTGTTGTTCAGCAGGTTCGGGCCGAAACGGCGGCACCTGGGAAAAATCCTCTTCGCACAGCACTTCCATGTCGGCCTGCTCGGCATCGACCTGGGCCTCGTTGCCGCGGAACTGCAGGTGCACCGGCCCCGGCGAACCCGAGGTGGCGACGCGAAACGCTTGGCGAATCATGTCGGGAAAGCGTTCCACGGAGTCGACGGTCGCGTTGAATTTGGTCACCGGCCCGAAGGCAGGTAGGTCGTCCACCTCTTGATAGACGCCACGGAACTTTGTGTGCGGGTCGCGGCCGCCGGTCATGGCGATGACGGGGGAATGGGCCAGATGAGCGTCGCGAAGACCGGCCGCCAAATTGAGGGCACCGATCACCTGGGCCATACACACGCCCGGACGCCCTGTGGCGCGGGCATAGCCGTCGGCCATATAGCCAGCTGACTTCTCTGTGTGAACGTGCAATCGTTTGATATCGGTGCGCAGCTCCAATTCGACCATGGTTTGCCGCAGAACGGCCGGTACCATGAATACATGGCTGACGCCATAGCCTTTCAGCATGTCGGCCATGATCTGTGCGCCTGTTATTCTTGGCATTTCAAATTCTCCCTCGTCGAGCGGAACTGACCAAATCAGTTCGAATGTCCTCCTGTCATTGGGCGCTTGAGAACCGGCCACCGATGGGCGCGTTAGAACTCAGTGATTCGATCTTTGCCAGGCTTCCGTCGTACCATTGCTCTCATCGCGTGTCTCCGGTCATCGGCCTGCGTCAGTTCGAGGATTGTCAGCGCGCCGTCAGTCTCACGTAAAAGTGCCGGAGACTCAAGCGGTTCCGCCATCGATCCAGATTCAATGTCTGGATTCAATCAGTTATCGAATTGTCAAACGTCTGGTCCGCTGACTCTCGACAAACGACGCACATGTTCGATTGACGGATGCCGCGGCCCCTTTTTGGCGAGCTGCAGATAGCAAGGTGACTAGCCAATAAAATGTGCAGGCCTAACATCAGCAGTGCTGCAAATTTGGCGCACCTTGGACAGCTCCCCAGCCTGACGCACTCAAATGA
>CAUZVF010000096.1:0-9769 GCA_963582955.1 Planctomycetota bacterium | reverse complement strand
GCATCATTTTTCTCGCTTCTCATCGGCGTGATTTATCTCGCAATCGCTGACGTTTCTTGGCTTCGCCGTTCGAAGCAAGAGAAGGAAACTGACTGAGCCGCCCAACAGCGCACAGAGCCGCAGAGTTCGCCATCCATGCCGAATCGCCTTGTCCTTAGGCCAGCGCTCCATCATCTGGTAAACTGAAACTTGTGCACAACCGGTCTCTTGTCGCAAGCGGCGGCGACGGCTGTCGAACCCGTTGACAGATCATTCGACTCAAACTTGTGCTGTGCCGGAGCACATGAAGATTGACGTTTCCGACTTGTTCGACCATCGCTAGCCTGATACCGATAACGCTCCCTCCCCACACAAGAGGATGCCATGCAGAGCCTAGCCAGCATTGAGATCGACCGCCCCATCGACGAAGTCTTCACCTACACCAACGAGAAGGTCGCCGAGTGGAGCCTCACCGTCGTCGAGGACGAGGTCATCGACGACAAGAACGGCGTCGGCACGACCTTCCGCTGTGTCACCGAGGAGAAGGGCCGCCGCATGGACTTCCAAGGCGTCGTCACCCTCTGGGAACCACCGACCACGTCCGCGATCAGCTTGACCGGGAAGATGTTCGACATCGAGGCCGAGTACCGCTTCGAAGACCTGAACGGCCGCACTCGCGTGACGCAAGAATCCACCGTCAGCGGCAAGGGCTTCGTCAAGATCATGTTCTTCCTGTTCGGCTGGTTCATGAACAAGCAGGGCTGCAAAGCCGTCAGTAACGAGCTCGAGAGCCTGAAGAAGAAGCTCGAAGGCGGCGCCGGACACGCCGCGGGCTGAGCTCAGGTGCAGTAGCTCTCTCCGAAACGACGGCTGCATTGCCGGCCAACACAGTGTGGCCGCATGGTCCGCCTTCGGCGGATCGCCTTCCTTTTTGATTCACCGACGGGCGTGCTACAACGGTAGTCAACTGGTCATCGCTAATCGCTTCGTTTGGGGCGGCGACGGCCACACTCCCCGTTTGGCGGACATCAGATGTTCGATGAGCTAAACGCATTGAGTCTCTGGGACTTCCGACGGGGTGGCACTGTCAACAGCGTTGAATTGGACTTGAGTTGGTGTGGCACTGGAACACACTGTCGAATTTGGGAGCCACTTGCTGGATGTCAGCCAGTGCCAAGAAACGTTGTGTCACAAATTCGAATGACTTCCCAGAAACTGCACGGGTGGACAATCCAATTAGCTCACGCGAGCCAAATGCCACGGTTCGATCTTCTCGCCGACCAAGGCCAAGTCGGTGAGCTTCCAACCGGAGGCGTCGATGTTGAGGTCGAAACCCTTCGTGGAAGGATAGGGAATTTGACTGATCATGCCGTCGGGAAACGGGATTTGCCAGACCGTCGCGGGCGGAGCGTTGGCCAACTCAGTCGAGATCGGGATCGTTCGCCCGCGAAGTGACAGCTTCACTTCTTGCAGCGGCCGTGGTTCGGCTAACCGGAAGACGAGGTGGCTGTAGTTGAAGTGCGTGTAGAACACGCCCAGGTATTTGACACTCGCGGTGGTAGGCCCGAGTTCGCGATAGCGCTGGAGACCCCTTCCAACCGGTTTGCCCCAACCTGTCAATTCCCAGAGTGTTTCGCTGTCGGGATTGCCGCAGTCGAGGCTCAGGTGGCGGTTGCTCCGCTCGGTCAACATGCGGGCGAAGCGACCGATCTTGGAGACATGCGCGCGCGGTTTTGGATCGGGCTTCGCCTGGGGTCGCGCGGCGCCGCCGAGCAGCTTTTCGATGGGTTGGCCCAAGGCAATCGGCAACGGACGGTTCAGGCGGTCGTAGATCAGCGTTTCCGGTTCCAGTCCCAGCAGGTGATAGATGGTGGCGGCAATGTCGTCTTGCGTCACTTTGTCGCTGATCGGATAAGCCGCCTTGGCGTCCGATTGGCCAAAGACCTGGCCTCCCGTCATGCCGCCGCCGGCCATCACGACCGAATTGCACGGGCCCCAGTGATCGCGGCCAGCGTTCTTGTTGATGCGTGGCGTGCGACCGAACTCGCTGTTCCACACGATCAACGTCTCGTCCAGCAGGCCGCTGCCAGCCAGGTCTTCCAGCAATGCTGCGATCGGGCGATCGACCGACGGCATCAGCCGGTCTTTCAATTCGTAGAAGTTCCGCGAATGCGTGTCCCAAGTCGTGTCGGTTATTCTGTTGTCACGGTGCCAGTAAACGGTCACCAGTTGGATTCCCGCTTCGATCAAACGACGAGCCAGCAACACGCTCTGTCCGAACGGTTGCCAGCCATACCGCCAGCGCGCTTCGTCCGACTCGGCCGACAGATCGAACGCTGCCCGCGTCTGCGGTGCGAGCAGCATGTCGAGTGCTTGCTGATAGTACGAGTCCAGGTCCTGCACGGCGGACGATCGATCCGTCAGGCGGGACACCTGGTCAATCTGACGCAGCAAATGACGCCTCGCCGTCATGCGGCCCGTACCTAGGCCTTCCGGCAACATCAAACTGGCGAGGGAAAAGTCGGGCCGATCCGGATGCTCGGTGATCTGGAATGGATCGTACTTTTTGCCCAGCAAGCCGCCTCCTTGACCTGGAGTGATCATGCCGTTGGTTGTGTGGATCATTTCGGGCACGGCCACGAATGTGGGCAATCCACCCCGGTTCGGCCGGAGCTTCGAGAGGACTGCACCGTATTGCGGGAAGTCCGTATCGCTGGCCTCGACGCTACGGTTTTCCATGGCGTGGCGACGCCCGGTCAGCCCCGCATAGGCCCCAGGCAGGTGATTGTTGTCTCCCTGTCCGACCGATCGGATGATGGCCAACTTGTCGGCATGACGCGAGATCATCGGAAAATGCTCGGAAATATGCATGCCCGCTACGTTCGTGGCGATCGGCAGGAATTCGCCGCGCGTTTCGGCGGGGCCCTTGGGTTTCAGATCCCACGTATCCTGATGAGCCGGCCCGCCCCACATGAACAACAGGATGACTCGTTTCGCCTTGCCAAAGCTACCGGCCGGAGAATGGATAGCCGACGGACTCGCCTGAGCGTGCGACTGCAACAAAGTGGGAAGGCCGAGCCCCATTGTGCCCAGCGAACCCACCTGTAATGCTTCTCGTCGCGAAAGGTGGTCGCAGAATCGAATCTGTCCAGCCTTGAGGATCTCAAGCATCGGATGCACCTGACTGGAGTGTGGAAGCCGTTTGTTGGCCCGACTCTCTGATGATATCAAAGCGGCCCGGCCGCTGCGAGCGGTGGGGCGGCACTGTGGCACTCGCGCGTCGCACCCGCGCGATTCGGAATTCTTGCAATACCGTCTACTTTCCATCTTGCGATTCTCGTGGATTGTATTTCCATCCGGCTGCTCGTATCGTGCGCCGGGCGGCTGGGTCCCAGGTGAAAATTGTCGATTCATACAGGCCGAATGCGGCGACGCCGCGACCGCTATAGTCTCTTGCCAGTGCCCGGATGGCTTCGGACGACAGGTATCCTTCACGGCGGCTCCATTTGTTCGCTGGATCGACGTCGCTGACTTCGGCCACAGCCAGTGCTGTCCCGCGAGTTCCGGCAGCGGCGACCGTGGCACCGATCGAGCCTCGCGGGCCGTTGCCGCTGTACCAGTTGCCGTCGACGATTGTGTCGATCAAGCCTGCCTTGATCCAATCCGCGCCGCGCAGCGCGTATTTGTTCGGTCCGGAACAGCGTACGGAGATTTCGATGTCCGGACCGATCTCCTTGCGCAATTCGACCAAAAACAGCCGCAAGTATTGCGACAGATGTTCTTGCACCAGCGGATCGTGGTACACGTCTCGCTCACGCATGTCTTTACCGTACTTCTTTTCGAATGCTTCAGTCACGATCGGTTCATAACCCGCGATGGGCGGATGACGCAGCAGATCGATCATAATGCCCGGCGTGCCCGTGGATGCAATCTGCTTGAAGAACTTAACATAGAAAGACCTGACCTCGGGATAAGCAAAACTCATCACGCGCGGGTATCTCGTTAATTTGTACGGCTTGACTGGCGTGCGGCGTCCGGTTTTGGGATCGCTTTCGGTGACCAACATCTGAGCATGGAATTCGGGATGGTCGTGCCAAAAGTTGGCTCGCGGTTCGCGGTTAAAATTTGTAAGGCGGACCCAAGCGTGGACATCGACATCGATCTTGCGTCCGTAATCGACAGCGGCTCTCAGCGGATCAAACCGACGCGCCAAGTTGATGTACGGCATCCAGCCGGCTTGGCAATTCTGAGCTTTGCACCAACGCTGTTCGTCGGCGTCGGACCAGCGAGGCGCCGCTTCGGGAACGTCCCATGAATTGTCGAGATGCGTGCCGAAACAGCGCCAGTAGATGCGTCCGAAACCAGTCTGTTGATGACGATAGACGACCGCGCGGATGTCGTTTGGTGTCTCGACCGTGCTCCACCAAAAGATTTCATCCGTCGTGTCGAGCATGCCAAACAATCGTTGGTTCTTGGGTGGCAGTTCGATTTCGTGTTTTGCCGCTGCCACGTCCTGTTCGCTCATGGGCACCAGACGCAGATGGCTGATGCCGCCGAGCCAGCCGAGTCCGGGATGCGGCGTCGGAGCCGGCGGCTGTTGGATGCGAATTTTTTGACCGCTCAGGTTAGCGGCGCGCCAATAGACTTCCGCCGTGCGGCCTTTTGTGTTTGCCGGAGTTTGCAGGTATTCGGGATACGGCTGAGCAGTCACCTTGGCTAGCAGCCGTGCTTCCGGGTTTTCTCCCTGATGAAACAAACCGACATGGATGCGATGCCAGCCTCTTGCCTTCGGATCGACTTCGATATCGGGCACTCTGTAAGCCACGAATCGATCGGCCGGCGTGACCTTGTGCAGTCCGTCCTTGCCGGTTTTGCCGCTCGGCTTTCCCGTCATCAGTATGGTACCGTTCGACGCTCCCCAGTTCGCGGCATTTCGATTCAGCCACCACTTGCCGATGGCGGGTTTGTCCGAGCGAACTTCGGCCGGGCACAGGTCGGGTGCGTCGATGACAATCTCGGCCCGTTTGTCCGCAGCTTTGGTTCGTGTCGCAGATACATGCGTTGCTAAAATCAAGAAGATACAAATCGTTGTCGCAGATTTCATGAATGGCTCCTCACTCGCTGGCTTTGATTTCCGTGATCTTGCGGCGAAGTACGAGATCTGGGTGATGGCCGTAGTATTCACCCTCGACAATGCCACCGCCAGTTTCTCCGCCCAATAAGTAAATCTCGTCACCGTGAATCACGGTCATCGGAAGATTGTTGTCGCTCGGCAGCTCGTCGGCCGTGCCGAAAACGTTGTTCAGTACATCGTAGACGAAGACATTGTTGTAGAGCCCGTTCTTGGGATTCGCCGAGCTTGGCAGCCCGTACTTGTCGCGGATCGTTCCGTCAGGATCGCGCACATAGCCGTAGCCGACTGAGTCTCGGACGGTGTTGCCGGTAGCTCCGCCGATCACATAGAGTTTGCCCGACACGACCGCCATCGCATGCACCCAACGCGGTGTGCCCGGACACGAAGGCAACTCACGCCAACCGGCGTCCAAGTGACTCACGTCAAGTACCAGCATCCGAGCCCCAAGTCGCTCGCGATGTCCGGTGCGATCCGTATCGATGTAGAACTGCTTCGCGTCGTAGTCGGCTCCGCCAAAGAAATAAATCTTCGTGCCGATCACGGACATCGCGGACGAAGACACCGGCCATGGCAGCCGAGGCAGGGGATCCCACTTCCACTGTCCGTTTTGTTTGCTGAGCCGCCAGCCATCGTGGTAACAGAATGGTTTGCTGTAGCTGAACCCGCCCCAAAAAAAGAGTTGATTGGCGACGCGTGCCGCCGACAAACCTTGGCGGGCCGCACCGGGAAACTCGGGCAACGACCGCCAACCGGGCTTCGGATCCGAGAGATCGAGGCTCCAGGCCTTCTTCAAAAAACCTCTTGGATAACGGCCCGGCTTCCGGCGATTGTCTTCTTCCAATCCACCGCTGCAAAACCCACCGACGGTGATCAACTCCGAGCCAATGATACCTCCGTCACTGTCCTGAAAACCCTGTGGCAGATTCGGCCCGCGACTCCATGCAATCTTCAGCAACGGTTGGAGTTCTTGCTGGGGCCGCGTGGAATTGTCATCGGCATTGATGACGTGAGGCAAGACGCCGTGCAGCAGGAAAAACACCGTGGCGAGTCGGTCACGAATCAGCATGTCAATGTCCAGATTCGCTGGGCAGTTGCTTTAGCCAGGCGATTGCCTTGGGAATCCCCTGGTCGACCATCGACTGGTAATGGTCTCCAGTGGAAACGGGAACGAAAGTCACGTTCTTCGCGGCCTGCTTTAGCCGGCCGGCAAACACCTGCGTGGTGGCAAATGGCTCGTTGGAATCGTCTCGGGCGTGAAACAGGAAAATCGGGCAATCAAATCGGCCGATGTGAGTTGTGGGAGAACTCCGGTGCACAAAATCCGGCAGTCCGGGAAAGAATCGCGAAGATGGACTGTCGAGAATATCTTTCAATCGCAGTTCGACGTCGGTGGCCGGAGCGTAGGCGATACAAGCCGCGAGCCGCGGTTCGTGTTGTGCCAGCAGCAACGACAAGGTTGCGGCCGAACTATGGCCCGCGCAGTAGATACGATTGGGATCGACCTGCGGCATTTTCGCCAGAACGAATTCCAGCGCGTTGCGGCCATTGACGACGCCGGCACATGCCGCCTTGAATTTCTTGTAGCCGGCCAGAAACGCGAAATTCGAAGCCGTCTCTAAGTCACCAACTCCACCGTCGATCGAGTAAAACACGACTGCCATTCCGGCTTGCGCGTATGGCAGTGTTTCGTCGTGATAGTCATCGGCATCCATGTCGTTCCCGACAAGCAAGTTGCTGCCGGCTGGCGCAACCAGGACACAACCTAGCGACCCAGGCTGATGCTCGCCGGACGGCAGATAGATTCGCATCTTCATCGACGAACCCGCACCTGGGTTTGGCTGTGGGACACGATTGAACTGGACAAAGTAGAGCGTCTGGCCCGTGGGCAGACGGCGCAGCGGATTGCCCAACTCAGGAAAATTCGGGACAGGCACGGCGGCGAATGGAAATGGATCATCGGGTCCTAACGGCGCGACTACGGGTTTCGATCCCGCGACCGCCGGATTGTGCGCTCGATCAGCGTCACCATTAAACGCAATGCCGTGCTCGTTCCAGGTGACATAGATGCCGCCGACAAAAACGACAGCCACCGCGACTGTGATCGCGGCGAACGTCCACAGCTTCTGATTCGACCGGCGTCTGTTTGTCGGCCCCGACCTGCCTCGCTGTCGAGTGCCAGAACCGTGCGGCTCGTCAAAGCGGTCGTCGAATTCATCGTCAAAACCGTCGTCGAATTCATCGTCGAACTCACTGACGTCGGGAACAACGAATCGCTCACCACACGCCTTACAGCGCAGCGACTTACCGGCGAATTGATCCTTGACATCGTATTGCTCGAAACACTCGCCACATTCCGCGCGAATTGACATCGATTATACTCCGAAAGTAAGCGTCTGCTTCAGTTGTCTGCCGAAAGAATTGTATTCTAATGCACACATGCAAGGAATCCACCAATGCATTGATGAAGTCTTCGTCTTCAAAATCTGGCGGGTTGCACGGAGTTTTGTCGGTTATGCCTATGGGAAGTCCCAACGTACGATTTGATGACGGATGCAATCTGGCAGGACCCTCGGTATTCTGGAGCCGTAACGCGGTCATGGTGGCCGTCGAATGTGGCGCGGATTGTCGGGACCAATGGGAATGTCGTCGAAGGATTCGGTCACTCAATGGGTCGCGGCGCTTAAGAACGGCGATCAAGATGCTGCACGAAGGCTGTGGGAGCGTTATTTTGAAGAGCTCGTTCGGTTGGCCCGGCAGAAACTTGCCTTGGAAAAACGGCAGGTTGCCGACGAGGAAGACGTCGCTTTGAGCGTATTTGACAGCTTGTGCAAGGGCGCTGCGGCGGGGCGTTTTACCGAACTCGCCGGCCGTGAAGACTTGTGGTATCTGCTGCTGAGTATTACGAAGCAAAAATCGATTGATCATATACGCTTTTACGATCGGCAAAAGCGGGGCGGAAGCCATCACGCCGCGGATGCGGACGGTGAGAAGCCGATCGGCCGCAACATAAAAAGAATAGACATTGAGGACATTGTTTCCAAAGTACCGACGCCTGATGACCTCGCCGCGATTGACGAAGATTACCAACGATTGCTCGGTTTGCTACGTGACGACACTCTTCGACGCATTGCCGTTTGGAAAATGGAAGGCAGTACGAACCAAGAAATCGCCCACAAACTGGGGATTTCCATTCGTTCGATTGAACGCAAGCTCAAACTAATCCGCGAAAAATGGGCCAAGGTCTTGGGCCAATGACCGACCAACCGCAAGATGAATTCGAATTCAATGAACTCTCGATGTCCGATCGAGTGGACGTTGTTTGCGATGCCTTCGAGAAGGAGATCCTTGCTGGTCGACAGCCGCGGATCAAGGATTTCTTGAGTGGATTCGACGAACCTGAACGTTCATCGTTGTCCCGTGAACTGCAAGCGATCTCGGACGAGCATAGTGCGAAACATTCCGCAATTGTCGAAACCGTTTCGAGACTCCGTACCGGTGGCCTCAGCGACACGGACGGTTGTGGTATCGACAAGGCAGAGGTCGATTCGAAGACTTCGCCAATTCCAGCGAAGATTTTGGCAGCTATCGCGTCAGCAAGATTCTCGGCCAAGGTGGCTTTGGAACCGTCTTGCTGGCACACGACGAAGATCTTGCTCGTTCCGTCGCCATCAAGATTCCGCGAGAAGATCGGTTTCAATCCACGGATCAGATCGACCTCTTCTTCCAAGAGGCGAAGGCTGTTGCCGGGCTGGAACATCCTGGAATTGTCACCGTTTACCATGTGGGGACGGATGACGGTGGGCTGCGCTACATCGTTTCGAAGTACATTGAAGGTCAAACTCTGGAAGAGCGAATCAAAGCAGGCTCGGTCCCCAACGATGAAGCGGCAGAGATCGTTCGGCGAGTGGCCGAAGCAGTTCACTTCATGCACAGCCACAACATTTTTCATCGTGACCTGAAACCGGCCAATATTCTGTTGGATCAAGACGGACACCCCTTCGTCGCGGATTTCGGGTTGGCCTTGCACGAAACACAACAATTGCAGCACGCGGGAGAAATCGCCGGAACACTGCCATACATGCCGCCGGAACAGGTCCGTGGCGAAGCTCATCGCATCGACGGCAGGTCGGACGTTTGGAGTCTCGGTGTCATTCTTTATCGTTTGTTAACCGGACGGCTTCCGTTTGCCGGCAAATCACAAGAATTGATGGACGAAATCCAGGAGCGTGAGCCAAGGCCGCCTCGTCAGATTGAAGACAGCGTTCCGCAAGAATTAGACCGCATCTGCCTAAAATGCCTTTCGAAGCCGATTAACAACCGATACTCGGCCGCCATCGATCTGGCCGAGGACCTGTGCGAGTGGCTGGAATCGTCCCAATCGGCGTCTTCCGTGATTTCGACGTCAATTGAAAGCGGACAAGCCCAAGCCACCGCGCCAAGTTGGCGTCATTGGCACACGACGATCGTGGTTTTGAGTCTGGCTGCAATCGGCCTGATTGCCACCTTTTCTCGCCTTTTTACTCCGTCGCCGATACCAACTCGAACAACAAAAAATGAAAAGATTGAAGTCAGTTCACCCTTCGAAATCGATTCGTATGCGGTTGAGCGGCGTTGGTACCCGTTACTTGTACAAGAGCCACGGGTTCTTCTTTGGCC
>CAUZVF010000095.1:0-9841 GCA_963582955.1 Planctomycetota bacterium | reverse complement strand
AGTGCCGATCGTCAACGAAACACGATGGACAATTCAGTGATCAAGTCAATCTCACTGTGTGGACTGGTGATTCTCGGTAGCGTTGGTGGTGCTGTGCAAGAACTTGTTCCACGAACAAGGACAGAAGCAACTCTTCGACGATTGCGGATCGACTGCATTGAAGCATGCCTTGGAAGCGGGTCAGAAGATTGAGGGTGCGTACGAAAAAGCGATTGTTCTAGGGGACATTTCAATGACATTGGCTACGGAACCTATCCCAGAAAACAAAAAGGATAATCCGAACCATCCTGTTGTTCGTCGAATGAAAAAAGCTTTCACATTCAAGGAAAAGCAACTGGCCAAGCAGCTTGCGGAGGCAATGTATCTGCTCTAACGCAAAGAGGCCCTCGCCACAAAGAGAAGACGAGGGCCTCATGACTCATCGAGAGAACCGAACTGCCCACCACCACAAACCCCATCCGGCTCGTTCAAGCCATGCCCATTCCGGGCCAACCTCGCATCACTGTCGCTACGTGTAATGAAGCGGGATGCAGAGTTACGGAAATCGCAGGATAAAGCCGGAGTCGAAATGCTCGGGGAGCAGAACACGCCTCCTCAGCAATCGGAGGCAGGCCCTCTCACAAAAATGTACGGTGGATCTTGCACAGGCGTCCTCCAAAAAGAGGAAAAACACAGCAAGCAAGTCACGCTGGAACCAACGTTCCTATCAAATAATATATCGTCTCCCTCACGCCGATCAAGCACTTTTTTCGAGCAAGTTATCCGCCTTCGTATTGAATTTTGATGACCTGAATCTTCGACCGGTTTTCAGGATTGCAGAAGGTGGAGTCGCGGGTCAGCTGCCCCGATCTGCTCGCCACGCTATTGCATCAACTCGGGCTGGACCACACCGAACTCTACTTCCAACACGCCGGTCGTGAGGAGCGACTGACCGACCCCGAGGTGACCGGAGCCCGAGTGGTGGGAGAACTGCTACAGAACGAGGTCAAGGTCGGGTAAGGGCTTTCAAAGAAGCCGGGCCGGTCATCGACCTGAGGTCGTTCGACACGCAACTCCCTCATCCTGCGAATACACTCCGGAACGCTTCGATGGCCGCCTCGTCAGTCTCGGCGGGATATGCCTCGAGTCCGACGATTCCAGTGTATCCCACGGCCTGTAATTCCGATGCGACGCAACTGTAGTTGATCTCACCGGTGCCCGGCTCGTGTCGACCGGGAACGTCGGCCACGTGGACATAGCCGATCATGTCGTGGTGGTTGCGGATCGCTTCGACGACGTTTCCTTCCTGAATCTGTGTGTGGTAGATGTCCATCAGAATCCGGATTCGGGGGCTGCCGACCTGCTCCAATAGGCGGACGGCATCCTCGAACCGGGGGAGGGAATAGCCCGGATGGTCGCGCTTAATGTTAAGCGGCTCGAGGTTGTATGTGAGGTCGTGTTTTTCGGCGATCTCTGCAACCTGGCAAAGTGCTTTGTACGCTGTGATCCAGCGCGTTGCGGGATGTTCGGCAATCGGGTGATTGCCGTGACCGTTCTCATCCAACGTCCCGGCAATCAATATTAACTGCCGCACTTCGAGCGTCTTTGCGATCGGCAGACAGTCCTCAACGCCCTTAATCCAATCGGCCACTCCGTCAGGATGCACCATGCAACCGCCGTTGCGATAGACGACGTTGCCGATCATCGTGCCGATCTTGATATTAGTATCAGCGGCGAGAGATTCGACGTCTCGGTCGTGCCAACCCCAAAACTCAACGAGCAATCCGGCCGCGGCGATCCGCCGGGCGCGTTCGATAAAAGGCAGGTTGCAGAATAGAGTATCGGCACAGCCCGAGAGCTGGTAACTCATCTCGTCTCCCGTTCAATCGCTTGATTGTCGTCATCCACAGATGGATGACCTGCCTGGAACAGTTCTGGACGACCGTGCTTGGAACAACGCCGGTCGAAATCATCGTAGCAATACTCACCAAAGAACATAATGACGAGTCGCATCCAGGGTATCGATGACTCGTACGGCGATGCACCATCATCACTCCTGACACACCGACTCAGTCCGGATTTGCAGCGAGACGATACGTGAGGGGAATCGGTGATGGCTTTAAGCGACTCGATCGGAACGTGATTTCCCCGGTCTGGTCATGTATGCTGTTGTTTCTGTTGCGATTTCTCCAAATCAAGCCAACCGGAGCAGCCTCTTGAATGACTCGAATCGAGCAACTCAATTTGACCGACGGCAGTTTGTCGCCGGGCTGGCCTCAGCGTCGCTCACAATCGGCCGGGCCGCGGCGCAGACGGGAGTATCGTCTGATGCGGCGGACGTAGCGGCAAACGTCGGCGAGCGGCAGCTTCACAACTTCTTGAAGACATTGTTGCCGACGAGTGAGGATATCGACAACTGGTTGGACGGCTCGGCGTTTCCGTTCTGCAAATACGATCGGGAGCTCGGATATCTGCACATCGATCGTGATTTTCGCGAAGGGCAAGACGGAGCGAACTGCCGCTATCGTTACGACGAGTTGGACGCACGAGTGATGTTCGCCCACGCCGACAAGCCGTGCCGCATCAATACATACGGCAACAGCTTCACAAGCTGCGAGCAAGTCAGCGATGCAGAGACATGGCAGGAAGTCTTGGCCGCGCATCTTGGCGAACCCGTTAGGAATTACGGAATCGGAGGCTATTCGGTTTACCAGTCGTATCTGCGCATGCTGCGTGAAGAACGGCGGGCGCCGGCAAAATACATCATTTTTAACATCTTCGATGACGATCATTGCCGCAATCTTCACGGCTGGCAGCGGTTCAAGTTTGGCGTGAATAAGATATCGACCAATCCCACGGTCCCGCACGTACAGATGGGTCTCACGCGCCGTCAGATCATCGAGCGCCCCAACCCGTGCCCAACTCCCAAGTCGATCTACGCCCTTTGCAGTCTGGATTCCGTCTACGACTTGTTCAAAGACGATTTCGTGCTCAAGAACCGCGTGATGCGCGATGCCGAGAAACTGGCCGGTCGACCCGTGCCTCCGACCGACTACGATGACGAGCGCTTAATGCGCCACGGCATCTTTGCCACAACAGCGATCATCGACCGTGTTCAGAAGTACGCGCGGCGAAACGGGAAGCAGATCCTTTACGTGCTTTCATACGGCGGATACACGATAAAGCAGTTTATTGACAACGGGTTCCGCTTCGATCAATCGCTCGTTGAATTCTTCGAGAAGCGCAAGCTTCCGTACGTCGACCTGATGCAGGCCCACAAAGAAGATGCCGCGAATTTCAAAGTCTCGACCGATCAGTACCTCGCCCGGTACTTCATCGGACACTATAGGCCACTCGGCAACTTCTTTTGTGCATTCGCCTTAAAGGACGCATTGGTGAAACAGTTGCAACCCAAGCCGCCGGCCTACGTGCGATGAGCGTCCGAGTTGAATACGCGAAATAATCCGATAGATTGTCGATCCAAGGACGCCGGCTCCTTTCAGGAGAGGATTGGACGGCGGACCAATCGGTTTTGCATCTCAGTGGCGGTCTTGTGATATTCATCTAACCGGCGACCCGGACCCCTGATCGGGCCATCGTGTTCAAAACGCCGAGCTTGTCGATCCGCTGGATATCGAGTATTCGGATGCTGTGGCAACGGAAGCCGAAAATATAGCCAAATTGCCGATGGATGCTCGATAACGGCCCCGGAATACTCAAAATACCGGGAATCGAACGAACTAAAAAAACGTTCGTTAAAACGTGCAGGCTGAAGGCCGTCCCTGGCGGAGTCCTCCGGTCGAACGTTATTCCGCGAAATGGTATGAGTTCCGCTGGCGCTTTTGGAGTCTGCGAAAACGTTCCTTTGATCGAGCGCGCTGATCGGCAATTCTGGTCGGAGGCGTGGCGGCACAGCGATTCCGACAAAACGTATGAGTTTCTGACGCGCCCAGCACGTGTCAAAAAACGTATGGCGGTCTGGGACAACACGCCGACCACTCGTCGCTACAAATCAAAAAACGGTCGTTTGATGGGATTCTCAGGGATCGAAAGCCATCGCTGAGTTCGTGAGTGAACCACTCGATGTGACCGACGCGCTCAGAGCTGGTCTTAACGACTGTTACCTGTGTGTCCGGTCGCTACAAACGACCAGACTCTACGGGGCCACTCGGCTGGACACGCGAAATGATGTTCCGCTGATCATTTCAATGTCTGGCAGCGATGCATGCTGATGTGCCGGCACGGCATAGCAGGCCAAACAGAGACACGACCGCTGCCAGCGTTGTCTTGCATTGCTTGCGAGCGAGAAGTAGAAAACATCGACGGCCGGTACGATCCGTCCTGAACAGGAGACGGATGATTTGCTCCTGCCACGGACGGAGGACGAACCGTTCGCCACCGTAGTCCCCAGGCACAGAAGCGAGTCACAGAATGTCCAGCGGACAGCTAACCGACGTTTCCACACAGCCAGAACGTGGAGTGCCCGACCGCTGGTTCATTCTCAGCCTGCTGCTGCTTAATTACTTCATTCTCTATACGCAACGCAGTGTTTTTACTTTCATACAGACACCACTGCTTGAGGACCTGAAGCTCAGTGAGAGCCAGCTGCATTCCGCGACAATGGCCTGGCAGTTGACCTATTCGCTGTCAGCACTTTTTGTCGCCTACCTCAGCGATCGATTTCGTCGACGCACGGTCCTCATTGCGGCACTCGCGTTGAGCACAGCCCTGCTGGCCGGGATGGGCTGTGCGCAGGGATTCTACGACTTCCTGATTCTGCGGATTCTGTTCGCAGCGGCGCAGGCGGCGAGTGTCCCGGCGATTGCCGGAGTCATGGCGGACTGCTTCACTCAACAAAACCGGTCTCGCGCTGTCGCCGTCTATCTGCTGTCCGCACCATTTTCAATTGTCCTTGTGGGCTGGGCTGGTGGGACGCTCGCCGATGTGTTCGGTTGGCGGACCATGATCTTTTCCTTCGCCGGTTTGGGACTTGTCATCGTTGCGGCTCTCTGCCTGCTGTTCCGCGAACCGGAACGGACTGAGCGCAGCGCCGCTGGTCTCGGCGAAGCCGGTGGTACTCTGACTGCGACAATCCGAGCCGTGTTGATCGTCCCCAGTTTTCTTCTGCTCGGGCTCGGCTACGTCCTGGTCGGCAATGTCTGGCAGCAAATGAGCTACTTTCTGCCGAAGCACTTTGAAGAACACTATGGAATGAAGCTTGGCGAGTCGGGCTTGATGGCCACGCTCGTTCCTCAGATCGGTGCAGTGATCGGTATCCTGACAGGTGGATTCCTCGCTGACCTCCTGTCGCGACACCGAATCTCCGGCAGATTCCTGGTGCAGATTGCAGGTCTGCTCATCGGAGTGCCGGCAATCTTCGTGATCGCAACGATCGATCACCCGATTGTTATCCAGATTGCATTGTTCGTTTGTGGAGTTGGATTCTGGTTATACTTATCGAATCTGTGGACAACGACGTTCGAAGTTGTCGATCCGGCAGCCCGTTCGACGGCCGTTGGACTTTTGAACGTGGCTTCTGGAGTACTGGGTTCCTGGCCGTACCTTGTCGTGGGCCACTACCGCGACACTGGCGCCATCACGGACTTGCGATCCGTATTTCTGGTCTATGCGTTCGTGTTGAGTGCTGCCGTCGCGATCCTTGTCCTTTTGGTCGTATTCACACTGAGAAGAGACTTTCGAGCCCCACCCGCAAGTTGACGACGCGTCGTTTAACCCGTAGCCGAAGGCGAGGCCGATCCAACCACAACCTCGCCTTCGGCTACGGGTTAAACGATCAAGGCTGACATTGCCGCTGTGAGTCACCGACCATGTCGAATCGCAAACGAATCGCTGCCGTCATTACAGAATACTTCGCCGGGTCACATGCCGATGTTGTCGTGACGAAATTCCTCAAGGGGTTCCCCACGGACGAGGGCCGGTTTCCTCCCCGCGTTGACCTCGTCTCGATGTACATTGACCAGTTCACAGAAAACGACGTGGGACGCGCAATCGCCGCCGAGCACGACGTGCCCATCTACCCCAGCATCGTCAAGGCGCTCACGCTCGGTGGTGAAGAACTGGCGGTCGATGGCGTGCTGCTGATCGGCGAACATGGCGACTACGCCTGGAATGAGAAAGAACAACAACTCTTTCCGCGAAAGTATTTCATGGAACAAATCTGTGGAGTGATCGCGACTAGCGGCAGATCGATTCCGATCTTCAGCGACAAACACCTGTCTTATAACTGGCACGACGCCAGATGGATGGCCGACCGGGCTGCAGAACTGGATGTGCCGTTTATGGCCGGTTCCTCGTTACCACTTGTATGGAGGAATCCGTGGCTCGAACACGATCGCGAGACTGACATCGAGGAGGCCATTGCGATTGGTTTTTCCGGTCTCGATATCTACGGATTCCATACGCTGGAAGTCCTGCAGTGCATGGTGGAGCGGAGGACTGGCGGAGAAAGCGGCGTCGCTGCTGTGACATGCCTGGAAGGCGACGCGGTCTGGCGGGCCGCTGACGACGGACTCTGGTCCCGAGAACTGGCAGAAGCGGCCTGCTCGGCCATCGTGAACAAGCCGGACGGCAGCATGGAAGAGCATTGCAGCAACCCGGCCGTGATGCTGGTCGAGTATCGCGACGGATTTCACGGCACGGCGCTGATGCTTGAGGGGTTCGTCCGCGATCTGGCCTATGCGGCCCGCACTGGTGATCGGATTGTTGCGACGGAATTCTATGCGCAAGGCCATGGCGACGTCGTCGAGGGCCCGTTTGCACACTTCTCGTACCTGTCGCTCAATGTGGAAGAGATGTTTCTGACCGGCGTGCCGTCCTGGCCCGTGGAGCGGACACTCTTGACGACCGGTGTTCTTGAGGCCGCACTCACATCACGATTTGAAGGACACCGCCGGCTGGAAACGCCCTGGCTGGAAGTGTCATACCAATCGTACGAATCACTCCCCTGGAGACCGACCAGCCCGCGACCAGATGGCGCGTGCCTCGATCCCTGGCCATAGTCGCTTGTCAGTATTATTGTGCGGATTCAGATGACCGCGTACCCTCAGAACCAGGAGCGTTCTATCCATGCTGACACCCGTGCAACAACTCAGTTATGTCATCGTTCTGTGTGACGACATTGATCGTATGAAGACATTCTATCGCGATCTGTTCTCATTCCCGGTGGACTCGGAAACGGACGAAAGTCTGGCTCTGCAGGCCGGTTCCGTACTCCTGGCACTTCGTAAACGCACGCGGAACTACGATGGGCGCAGTGCCGGACCAGAATCGCCCGGCGTCCAGCTTGCTTTCCTGGTTTCACCTGCCGAGGTCGATGAGTGTTACGAACTGCTCATGGCCAGGCGTGTACAGATTCTCGATCCGCCGACCGATCAGCCCAGAGGTCATCGAACCGTCTACTTTGCGGATCCCGAAGGAAACGTCCTTGAGGTCTACGCGGAGATCTGATCATGAGTACCATTCACCCTCTGAAAGCGGCGGTGGTTGGTGGCGGCGCCTTTGGTGAATGTCACCTGAAGACTTGGTCCGCCATGCCACACGTGTCCGTGGTGGGACTCTACACGCTGGAACCCGAACGCGGCGAAGCACTCTGCAGAAAGTACGGCGGGAAGAACTACGACAGCCTGGACGAGCTGGCATGCGATCCGGCAATTGATGTGGTCTCCATTGCGACTCCCGAGGACGCGCATCTCGAAGCGTTCAAAGTCCTGGCAGAAGCCAACAAGGCCGTCTATGTGGAAAAGCCACTGGCGACTTCGCTGACGGAAGCCCGCGAGATGCTTGACCTGTCTCGATCCATCATTGCAATGAGCGGGCATTGTCTGCGGTTTGAATCCCGTATGGCCCAGGTGTTTTCACAACGAGACCGTCTGGGCCAGCTCCGCCATATGAGTTTTCGCAACAAGAGACGTCACCGGGAAAAAGACGTCTATGGACGAGTCCACCCGGCGTGGGCTCTGCTTTGCCACGAAATTGAGCTGAGTAATGCACTCGCGCAGGATCCATTCAAACGGGTGTGCGCTCTGGAAACGCGGTTTTCTGACGGCCAGATCGACCTGATGAACATACTGATTGAATACCACAACGGAGCGACCAGTTCGATCGAGGGTGGATGGGTCATGCCCTCTCAGGAATCGCTGGCAGAGAACGACCGCTGCTCCATCGATTTTGAGCACGGCACGTTCGAGGTGGCGATACCGAGTCTCGGGTTTACCTTTCTTGATTCCCACGGACTGCAGTTGATGAATCACCAGTATGAATTCAGCGTTTATGGTATGGAATTCGGTTCTCTACGTTCGGCATTCGAGTACATGTCTCAATGTGTGCAGGATCAGGTGCAACCCGATATCAGTACCATTCAGGACGGCTATGAAGCCGTACGACTGATCGAAGCGGCGCTGCAGTCAGCGGAAACCGGCCAGTGGGTTCGAGGAGAGGCAATATGACCAGCCGCGCCGATGCCCATATTCACCTGTTCGCCGGGGGCTTTCAGGACAAGTCGTTTGCCTCACGGCCGGGTGTCTCAATTGATGAAGTGGCCTGCTACGACTCGCTGGCCCGCGAGCACGACGTAACGGCCGCTCTCGTTGTGGGCTCTACTGGTGAACGCTGGTGCGCGGATAACAACGAATACCTGGCAAGAATGTCTCCCAATCACGACTGGATCAAGACGGTTGCCTGCATTGATGTCGAGTCGCCGCCCATGGTGCAGGACCTGGAGCTTCTGCGAGATCAGGGATTTGTTGGTGTCAGTCTGTTTGTCTTTGGCGAGGAAACTCAGCAGCTCGATTGCATCTCGCGCGACGTCTGGCGGTGGCTGGACGAGCACAACTGGCTCGTCAGTGCGAATTCCGAACCGCGCGGATGGTCGGCCTGGCAACCGGTCCTGGAGAGTTTCCCTCGGTTGCGGCTGCTGGTGTCGCATCTCGGTCAGCCACCCGCTGTCACGTCGCCGCTGCAACGTGAAGAGGCAGCATCTGTCATGCGTCCGGTCACGCAGCTTGCAAATTACCCTGGTGTTTGCGTGAAGCTGAGCGGCTTTTATTCACTGAGTTCACCCGGGCACAATTACCCGCACACAGCAGCATGGCCATACGTGGAGCAACTCAGCGAGTGTTTTTCCGTCGACCGATTGCTGTGGGGGTCTGACTTTTCTCCCTGTCTCGACTGGGTGACTTTTCCGCAGACGATTGACCTTTTCGAGATGATGCCGTTTCTGGATCAGCGGGATGTTGAACTGATTACTGGCGGAAATCTGCTTGCGCTTCTCAATGAAGTCAAAACGTCGACGTGACGGCAGGACCTCCGTCGGGCGTCTGCTCCAGCCGAACGAGAATTCCACCGGGAACGGCCGGGACGAGTGAGCGATCATTTGCATCGTTCCGACGCGCCTTAGTAGTCGTTCCAGCACGTTGCCAAGTCAACAGTCTCGAAAATCGTTGGAATTACGAAACAACTGCTTCTGGACATGGTCGTTGCGCGAATCCGCATGCCATCCAGTGCCGTAAACTCGTCTCACTATTCAAAGTCCCGAAAAACGGTGAATCGAACGATAAATGACACACACGCCAATTGAGCCAATTCGCGGCCTGAATACGTCACTTGCGGTCTCAAGAATGTCGGCAACAGCAGAGCGCCGTCGGACGCAAAATGTAAAAACTCGCGATTTCGCAAACGGCAGACAGCAAGCTTTATCACGCGATGTTCTAAGGCGACGAATACGTGCTTACTATTAACGAGTCATCGAATGCCCGTTGCGAATGCATTACCATTTGGCCGGATGTCGTCCCGGCAGGATTCGAATCGGGAAGAAGACATACAGTCTGAAATAAGGGTCAGTCCA
>CAUZVF010000094.1:0-9846 GCA_963582955.1 Planctomycetota bacterium | reverse complement strand
ATCGTTTGCCATTCCTCTTGCTTTACGTCATTGGGACCGAGCGGAATCGCCACTGACGCGTGTTCGCTTCGGTTGTTTGGGTTTTTCGTTTGGTTGGCAAACTGAAAGAATATTAATTTGCACGCAAAGTGTTTGGCGAAAGACTTTCTGAGTTCATTCGCCGGTGACGAACGCACTTGCACTCGGGCCGACAATCGATAGCGGCCGGGATAAGGATTCCGTACTTCCTGACACAACACGGCCTGTTGTTTCTGTTTGATCTCGACCGGCACGCCGTTTGGTTCGCAATGAATACCAATCCGTACACTTCTGTTCTTGTCGTCGTCGACGGTCGCGAGACTCACTCCGAATCCCGATTGCGATTCTGCATTCAGCAATCGTTCCGCTCGCCAGCCCTTGGGGCGCGGCGGTCCGTCGAATGACCGGATTCTGACAGGAGCCATGAAGTGCGTGTTCAACAGCAAACTGCGGTCATACGGTGGAACACGCGTGATATCTCCGTCCGACTCTCGGCGGTTGTTAGTTGCGCATTCGATTCCGAGCAGCGAAAACAACGGAGCCCCTTGAGTCAGCAAACTGGGACGTCCTTCACGGTTTGGAAACGAACCCAAGTAGTTGATTCCCAACAAATGGAAAATCGTCGCTGTCAATTCTTGGGGACGCACGCGATCTTTCACGGGATAGGCACCGTGCTTGTCGCTTGCTCCATAAACTTGCCCGCCGCTAATTCCGGCTCCGGCCAGCGCAAAACTGAAAACCGGTCCCCAGTGATCACGACCGCCCTTGGAATTGATTTTCGGAGTGCGTCCGAACTCACCAATGACAACGACCAATGTTTCGTCCAGCAGGCCGCGATCGTCCAAATCCTCTATCAACGCGGTGAATCCCACGTCGAATTGCGGACATAAAACGTCTTCCATGCGATCGGCGTTCTGGGCGTGAGTGTCCCACATGGGATTGTCCGACGCGTTGTCGCCCGGTTCGCGTGGCCAGTTCACATGCACCATCCGCACGCCCGATTCAACCAACCGGCGCGCCAACAATAGGCACTGTCCCCAATTCGATCGGCCATACCGATCACGCAGTTTGTCGGATTCGCGTTCCATCGCAAACGCTTCACGTGCTCGGCCGGATGTCATCAAATCGAATGCCTGGCTTTGGACCGAATCGAAACTTCTCAGCGTATCGCCCCGTTCAATCGACCGGAAATGTTGATCGACTTGATGGAGCAACGAAACACGCCTCGATAGCCGCATCGGCGGGACGCCCTCGGTACTGAATCCTTCGATCTTGTAATCGGCGTTCGACGGATCGCCGACGAATCGATCGGGATGCCAGCGGCCACCCAAGAATCCAGCAGTCTGTCCCGCGGGAGTCACGTTTTCGTTCAGCCGCATCATGTCGGGAATCCAAGCCACCGACAGCGACGGCAGGACTTCACTCGGCTTGAGCATCTTGACGATCGATCCGAAATACGGCCAATCGGTCGGCTGAATCGTACGCGGATTGGGACCACGGTACTTGTATCCCGTCAACACCCAGTAGCCGCTGGATGAGTGCGTGTTGTCGTCGGTCGACATCGAACGAACAACAGCCAACTTGTCTGCGATTTGCGCGGTCCGCGGCAACAACTCGCAAAATTGGATTCCGGGAATGTTCGTCTGGATGGGATTATGAACGCCGCGAATCTCGGCGGGAGCATCGGGCTTGGGATCGAACGTTTCATGCTGCGGCGGACCGCCCTGCATATAGAGATAAATCACGTTCTTGGCGCGGCCGAACATGCGATCTTCCGGCGGCCGGTCGCCAGCTTGGTCACGCGCCGCGATGACATCCGGCAACGACAGGCCGAACGCACTCAGTCCGCCAACTCGCAAAATCTCGCGGCGGCTCAGGCTATCACAGAGGCGGACGGGAGCATCCCAAATCGAAAACACGGCGGATTCCCTAGCAGATCAGAATGATTGTCGTTGGATTATCTTACCACATGCAACGTCCCATTCCCAAGCTCCGCCTTGGGAGCGAGACAAAAGGGTAATGGTCGGGGTCCAACTCGCCTGTCCCAAACTGGTTTGTAGCCTTTGCAGTTTTATCGTGCGACTGATCGTGCATGTATCGATTGCAGAGTCTGTAACGTTATCGCAATTCAGGCAAACTGCATGTTTTGGTGGAAAGTAGTCCGCAGCCATGCCTACGATAGAGTTCCATCGGCAAGCGGGCCAGTCTGTATTTTGTATTTCACGGGCAATTGAATGAGTGAGTTTGGCGACTTCGTCAGGGAGTTCGTTGCTGAATGCTCCGAGGGATTGGACCAACTGGATAACGATCTTGTTGCTTTGGAACAGGATCCGAAAAACGCTGCGCGGTTGGACAACATTTTTCGCACGCTGCACACGATAAAGGGCAATTCCAGTTTCTTCAATTTCGACATCATCGGCGAATTGGCTCACGCCGGCGAACATTTGCTGAGTCAATTGCGCAGCGGTGAATTGACGCTTAACACCGAGATGTCGGATTCATTGCTGACAACCGTTGATGCGATCCGAGACGTCCTACAAAAGATTTCCGCGACCGGTGGCGAAGGCGACAATGCCTACGACGATCTAAAGAGCATTCTCGGCCGCTTAACTGAGGGCGAGTCGGCTGAAGAATCCAATTCACCGTCGGATTCCAAGCCATCGTCAACAATTGCGGAAGCCAACTTGGAACGCACTATCGCTCAAGTATTCCCCGTCGACGGCGATGCGGATGCGGCGGACGAGTCGTTGGCGAAAACGATTTTTCATCCCGGCCCAATGTTCGTGCAACCGGAAGAATTTGGCACCTCGCCCGAGGACTCCGGAGAAACCGCCGGTACTGATCAATCGAAACCGTCGGACGAACAGTCAATGGACAAATCCGCGCTGCCAGCCGATGACAGTGCAACACCGGTCGCAACGGATTCTGACAAACCGCCGCCCGTGGATTCCGATTCGTCGGTCGTCAGCGACAAGGACGATTCATCGACGCATCCCACGGACGGCTCGCGTAGTGATTCGTCTCGCCTGACCAGTCCGTCTTCGAGCAATATCCGTGTCGACGTCGATCTGCTCGACAAACTGATGAATCTTGTCGGCGAACTCGTACTGGCTCGCAATCAAGTCCTGCAATTCAGTTCGCGTGACGACGACCCGGTGAAGCAAAATGCCTGCCAGCACTTGAATTTGATCACAACGGAATTGCAGGAAGGCGTCATGAAGACGCGGATGCAGAGTATCAGCATGATGTGGCACAAGTATCCGCGCATCGTCCGTGACCTGTCACGGCAGTGCGGTAAGGAAGTGCGACTCGAGATGCAGGGCACTGAAACTGAACTCGACAAGTCGTTGATTGAAGTCATCAACGACCCGCTGACGCATGTGATCCGCAACGCGATCGACCACGGCATCGAAACGCCGGCCGAACGGGAAAAGAACGGCAAACCACGCCAGGGAAGACTGTTGCTGAAGGCCTATCACGAAGGCGGCAAGGTCAATATCGAGGTGACCGACGACGGAGCCGGCATCGATGTGCAACAAGTTCGGGAAATGGCCGTGTAGCGGGGCGTGATGTCGGTCGAAGAAGCCGCGTCGCTCAGTTCACGCAGTATTCTGGCGACAGTTTTTCAACCGGGCTTTTCCACGGCCAAATCCATCACGAATCTTTCGGGTCGCGGCGTGGGCATGGACGTTGTCAAAACGAATATCGAGGCCATTGGTGGAACGGTCGACATCCATAGTACGCCGGGTGATGGCACGACAATCAAAATTCGTATTCCGCTGACGCTGGCGATTATCCCCGCGTTGATGGTGACCAGTGGCTGCGGAACTTACGCGATTCCGCAGGCCAATCTGCTGGAACTCAACCGGCTGGACAGCGACCAGATCGAACGTGAGGTCGAGCTTGTGCACGGCAGCGTGATCTATCGTTTGCGCGGCGAGTTGCTGCCGCTCGTGTTCTTGAATCGAGAATTGCAACTAACGACAGAACGCGAACCCGTCGGTCTGGACCGCTTCAATGAGCTGAATGTCGTCGTCTTGAGTGCCGACGACCGCCGGTTTGGATTGGTCGTTGACGATGTCAGCAGCACCGAAGAAATCGTCGTCAAGCCACTTAGCAACGTCTTGAAGTCGATTCCGCTGTATGCCGGCGCGACAATCATGGGAGACGGAACAGTCGCTTTGATTCTGGATATCGTCGGATTGGCCCGCCATGCCGGCATGCAAGCCCGACCATACCAGCGTCCTGTTGCCGACGAACCCACGACGGCCGAGCGATTGCTTTTGACACAGAATCTGCTGGTCTGCGAAGTCGGACAGCATCGTCGCGTGGCCATTCCCATCTCGTATGTCGAGCAATTGGATGAAATCAAACTATCGGAAATCGAAGTCTCGGCCGATCACGACGTATTGCAATACCGCGACAGTGTCATGCCGTTGATTCGCATGCGACGATTTCTCAATGACGAATCACTCGCACCAGAAGGCGATTCGATGCAGGTGGTCGTGTGCCGGCACGAGGAATGTTCCGTCGGCATCGTCGTCGACCGAGTTTTCGATATCGTCGAACAGCCGACCGAGTTGCAACCCCCCCAACCATCGCAACAGAACAAATGGTTTTTGAGTTCGTTGGTGATTCACGGCCGCGTCACCGATCTCATCAACCTGCCAGAACTTATTCGCGAGGCCGACTTGTTATCTACAGCGTGATGTTGCGTACAATTTCCTCTTCAGATTGCCACGAAAAACGCAAAAAGGCACGAAAGACACGGGACTCGCCGATGACGAGATTACAGGTAATTAAGCAGTTCTATTATGAAACACATGATTGATAGGGGGCTTCCAACTAAAAATGATGGGTAGCTGGATTCGCAAGAATTCAGGTCGATGGTGTAACGGCCCGAACTTTTGAAAGTTCGGCTACCTGTCAATTCACGTTCGAAGGCCCATTAGTTTTTTGTGGCTTTTTGTGCTTTTCGTGGCGATCAGATACTACGGTTGGTCAACCAACAGATAGTGCTCGTTTGATTGACAACTTTAATTGATTGACAACTTTAATTGATAAACCACTCCTAGACATCGCCTGGGTCGTCGTCAGCGCCGGGTTCGTATTTTTGATGCAGGCCGGATTCATGTGCCTGGAATCCGGGATGACGCGCACCAAAAACAGCATCAACGTTGCCACGAAGAATATCATCGACTTTGGCATTTCGGTGTTCGTCTTCTGGCTGTTTGGCTTTGCGTTGATGTTTGGTGATAGCGTCGGCGGTTGGATCGGCACGACGCACTTCGTCGCCGCCGTCGGCCAAAACGCCCGTGGCTGGCCGCTTTCTTTCTGTTTCAGGCAATGTTCGTCGGAACAGCCACGACCATCGTTTCCGGCGCGGTGGCCGAACGCATGCGATTCGGTGGATACGCGGCGTTCGCGGTTCTGTTGTCGGGCCTGATCTACCCCGTTTTCGGCCACTGGTGCTGGGGAGGAATTTTCACTACCGATTCCGATCAAGAAGGCTGGTTGCGAGCCTTAGGATTTATAGACTTCGCTGGATCGACAGTCGTACATAGTATCGGCGGTTGGTCGGCACTGGCGCTCGTCCTGCTGATCGGTCCCCGTGCCGGACGTTTTCCGGACGGTGCTCCGCCAGTGAAAATCCCAGGCAGCAATCTTCCGCTGGCGATCCTGGGCGCCCTGATTCTGTGGTTCGGTTGGTTCGGCTTCAATGGCGGCAGCACGCTGTCGATGAACGATCGTGTGCCGGGCATCATCGCCAATACCGTGCTATCGGGATCGACCGGATTGATCACCGCGATGTTGATCGCCCGGAGAATTCGAGGACACGTTGACGTTGCCGCCGCTATCAACGGATCGCTGGCGGGATTGGTGGCAATCACTGCTAATTGTTTTGCCGTCACGGCTCCGGAGGCGGCGTTGATCGGTGCCGGGGGCGGAGCCATCGCCATGTTCGGTGAATGGTTTCTTGAGAAAAACAAGATTGACGATGTGGTCAACGCGATATCCGTTCATGCCGGTGCCGGAGTCTGGGGGACTCTTGCGGTGGGATTGTTCGGGGATCTGGAAGTCCTCGGCACAGGATTGAATCGTGTCGAGCAAATCGGCGTCCAGTTATTGGGCATTGTCGTGGCATTTGTGTGGGCGTTCGGAATTGCCTATGTGGCCACGCAACTGATCCGTGATTTCATCCCCATGCGGGTGTCTCCCGAAGATGAGCAAATGGGACTCAACGTCACAGAACACGGAGCGACCACTGAAATGTTTGATCTGTTTCGCGCGATGGACGAGCAGGCGCGATCGGGCGATCTCAGCGCGCGGGCCCCGGTCGAACCATTCACGGAAGTCGGTCAGATCGCGGCGAGATACAACGAAGTGCTTGACGGTCTGCAATCGGCTCAGGCGAACAACGAAAAGGTCGTGTGGTCGGCAACCGATGCGATCATCACGTTTTCGCAGGAAGTCGACAAGAATGCCACGACCGTGGCCGATGGCGTCGATCACTTGCAATCGAACATCCGCGGGATCGCCGAAAATGCCGAGAAAGCCTCGCGTGTGGCGACGCAAGGCGTGCACGTTGCTGACAAAACCAATGAAACAGTCAGCAAACTGGGCGAGAGCAGCGCCGAGATCAGCAAGATTACCAAAGTCATCACCTCGATTGCGCGGCAGACCAATCTGCTGGCATTGAACGCCACCATCGAAGCCGCGCGCGCGGGCGAAGCGGGAAAGGGCTTTGCTGTCGTGGCCAGTGCGGTGAAGGAACTCTCGGAAAAAACCACTCAGGCAACCAAAGATATCGCTCAAAAAATCGATGCAATCCAACACGACTCGCAAGGCGCCGTCGATGCCATCGGCCAGATTGGCAACATCATCCTGCAGATTAACGAATTTCAGGACGCCGTGCGGAAACGCACATCCGAAACCGAACAGATCAGCGAAAACGTCGTGAAAGCCTCGCAGGGCAGCGTCGAGACGGCACAGAACATCGTGTCGGCCGCCGAAGCCGCCCAGCAGTCAACCGCGTCATCGACAGACGATGACAGCGCTCAGCAAGCCGACGCCATGACACGTATCCAACAACTCGTCGAGAATTTTCAGAATCACCAATGAACGACTTCATGCAAAATCAACGCACCGAGCAAGGCCAGCACCGCTTCGTTAAGTATCTGGGAATGGTCATCAAAGACCCCTTGGTACTATTGCTGGCCGTCCTCGCCATTGCCGCTGTCGCCTATTTGATGAAGCAGCAGTCGGACATCCAAAACGAGATGGTCGAGTTCATGGCGCAAGAAGATGCAAAGGCCTATTCCGAGGCGCTGGCGACGTTCCGAAGTCTCTACACATCGGAAGTTGTCAACACCGTCAAGAACAAGGGCATCGAAGTCACTCACGACTACGAGGACCATCCCGGTGCCATTCCGTTGCCGGCGACGCTGACTCGCAAACTTGCCGAGAAAATCGGCGAAGAAGGTTCGGGTGTTAAAGCGAATCTCTACAGCAAATACCCATTTCCCTGGCGTGAAAAGGACGGCGGCCTGCGGGACGATTTTGCCAAAGACGCGTGGGCCGCGCTGACAAAGGACGCGAAGGAACCGTATGTCAGATTCGAAAAGGATGAAAGCGATAATTTCCTCTCTTTGAGATACGCCACGGCCGACTTGATGCGGCCCGCGTGCGTAGACTGCCACAACACTCATCCCGATACTCCCAAATCGGACTGGAAGGACGGCGACTTGCGCGGGGTCCTGGAAGTCACGCTGCCGATGGACAAGATCACGGCCCAACAACTCTCGGGATTTCAAAGATCGTTCATGACGTTTGTTGGCCTGGGAGTGATCGGGATGGCGCTGGTCGTCACGCGATTGATGCGGAACACGGTCAGTCTGAGCGAACTGGTCGACGACATCGCCGACAGCACTCACACGCTGGCCATGTCATCGGCCGAGTTGACGTCGATCAGCGACACCATGGGCACGAACGCCAAAAAAACGACATCGCAAGCCGACATCGTCTCGGCCGCGTCCGAACAAGTCAGCAAGAACACGCAGACGGTCTCTCAGGGTGTCGAGGATATCGGGTCGAACATTCGGCAGATTGCCACGAACGCCAACGAAGCCGCCACCGTCGCGACCGAAGCCGTGAGTGTGGCCAACACAACGAACGAAACCATTAGCAAGCTGGGCGAAAGCAGCGCGGAAATCGGCGAAGTCGTCAAAGTCATCAACTCGATCGCCGAGCAAACCAACCTGCTGGCGCTGAACGCCACTATCGAAGCCGCGCGCGCGGGAGAAGCCGGCAAGGGATTCGCCGTCGTGGCCAACGCGGTCAAGGAACTGTCCAACGAAACCGCCAAAGCCACCGAAGACATCAGCCGAAAGATCGACGCCATCCAGCACGATGCCACAGGCGCCGTCGAAGCCATCGGCAAAGTCAGCAAGATCATCGTCCAGATCAACGACTATCAAAACTCGATCGCCAGCGCTGTCGAAGCACAGACAGTCACGACAAAAGAGATCAGCCAAAGCGTTGCCGAGGCCGCCAAGGGAACAACCGAAATCGTCGAAAACATCGGCTCGGTTGCTCACGCCGCCCAGGAAACCGCCAAAGGCGCCGCCTCCACACAGCGGGCCGCTCAGCAATCGTCGCAACTGGCCGGAGAGTTGGAAAAACGCGTCAAGCGCTTCCGAGGCAACGGATGAGCGAATCGAGTCAGTACTGCACGTTCTATCTCGACGACTTGCGCTTCGGCATCGACGTCCAGTTGGTCCAGGAAGTCCTGGTCCACCAGCGCGGCCAAATCATCACCGCCGTCGACCTACGTGAATGTCTCGGCCTGCCCACCGCGCCCGAATCAATGCGGCCCCGAAACGTCGTTATCGACACGCATCAAGGCACGTTAAGCTTCCTCGTCGATCGCATGGGAGATGTCCTGCAAGTTTCCGATGACCTTTTCGAACCTGCACCCGACACCTTGCCAGCACCACTATCGGAATTGATCGAAGGTGCCTACAAACTGGAAGAACAACTGCTGCTGCCTCTCGACCTCGACCAAGTCGTCGACCGCATCGTACGCCTTCAGGAAACCGTCTAACACCAATCCAAGCCTGCGACGGCTTGATTCAGAGGTTTCTAAACCGCGCAGCAACCGCGCAGCAACCGCGCAGTCTCTCGCGGTGCCGGATAAGATATCGGCCGTAAACGTCGTATGGTAGGATAGACGGTCGTGCCATCGATCAGAAATCTGGTCACGACTTTGATACCCATTAATCCTAATGGTCAAAAGCGAATACCATGAAAGTTTTTCCACAACGATTGGCGATACCGGTGTTGATTTTCGTGGGAGTTCTTTCCGGAGGCACATTTTCCGGATCAACAGCGGCCGGTCCTGCCGATCAGGCGGGAAAGGAAAAACAGCGGCGCGCAGTGCAGGCCATTTACGGCATGGGAGGCATCATCTTCTACAATTCGGCCGACCTGCTTGATCCCCAATTTCTGTTTAGTGCCCGGTTCATTCCACCTATCCCGCGAAATCAAGCACAACCAGCACTCGGCGATGACTTCTTCAAAGCCGTGAAACGAATCAGGTTTCAACGTGCCGACCGGAAAACATGGAGCGGCGATGAGTTTCAGAAATACGGCCTCCAGGCAACGGCGGAAGAACTCGAATTCTGGGTGCCATGGACTCGAGAGAACTTGCTGAAGCTTAAGCCGTCGTTCGAATCACTTTCGGACCTCGAATATGTTTCCTTTTACCAAACAAAGATCCCACGAGGCGGTCTTGCAGCGATTGCTGGATTGAGAAAACTCCGATCTTTG
>CAUZVF010000093.1:0-9900 GCA_963582955.1 Planctomycetota bacterium | reverse complement strand
CATGGAAGAAAAAGGCCAAGTCGAATCCGTTGGTCGCCGCGTTGCTTGAAGAAGACAACGACGAGGACGACGCAACATCTCAGGTTTCTCGCGACGAAATCGACGACATTCTGAAATATCTGAAGAACATCAGCAAGACGATGACAATCGTGCGTCGCATGCTGGGTATGTTCATCATCATGGCGATTCTGTCACTGCTGTCGATGATTTTCTTCACTCTGAAATTCAAAGACATGTTTCAAGGCGGGATTGGAAACCAACTGATGCAACAGGTTCAACCATTAAACGTCAACGCTCAGCCGAACGCGGATCCGAATATGAATGCGAACGTGAACGCGGATCCGAATGCGCGGCCGAACCCAAATCAAGGCGGCAATCTGATTCCCATGGAAAAGTTGAACGAATACAACCGAGTCCTCAATGAATTGCTTAATGAGAGGAAATGAGCGCGATCACGCGTCCGTTCACAAACGCTGTGAAGCATTCTTGTAGCCGGATTCGCAAGAATTCGGGCAGTTCTCGTTCCAAGTCCCGAAGTCTTGCGATTCCGGCTACGATAGAAACCCATGTTGTGACGGATGAAAATTCTTCACAGCATTACCCGTTCACGACAGCAGCATCTCGAGATCGTCGGTCGACAATTCTTTCAACACGCTGTTGCTTTCCTGCAAAATGGCGTCGGCGAGATTGCGTTTCTTCTTTTGCAATTCCGCAATTTTCTCTTCGACCGTATCACGGCAGATCAAACGGTAGGCGAAGACCTGCTTCGTTTGTCCGACTCGATGGGCCCGGTCGATGGCTTGAGTTTCGACGGCGGGATTCCACCACGGGTCCAGCAAGAAGACATAGTCGGCGGCCGTCAGGTTAAGTCCCAATCCGCCGGCTTTCAGACTGATTAGAAAGACACGGCAGTCTTCATCGGTTTGAAACCGCTCGACGGCAGCCTTGCGATTCCGCGTTTTGCCGTCGAGGTATTCGTAAACGATGCCGCGTTTGTCGAGATGTTTTTTCACGATCGCCAGCATACTTGTGAACTGAGAAAACACCAGCGTCTTGTGTCCCTCGTCAATCAGCTCTTCCAAATGCGGACACAGCACATCGAGTTTCGCGCTGGATTCGTCGCCCGATTCCTTGTTGAGCAGTGCGGGATGACAGGCCGCCTGCCGCAGACGCAGCAGTGCTTCGAGTACGTGCATCTTCGATTTCGCCAACCCCTGTTTTCGCACCAGCCCCAAGATTGAATCGCGGTAATGGTCACGAAGTTCCAAATAGAGCCGTTCTTGCTTTTCGCCCATCTTGCAATAGATCGTCTCTTCCAATTTCTCGGGCAAGTCGCTGGCCACTTGTTTTTTTGTCCGACGCAGAATGAACGGCTTCAGCCCGTGGGCCAGCAGTTTCCGGGTTTCGGGGTCGTCCGACGCACCGGCATACAGTTTGAATACGGAACTGCGGCCCAGCATGCCGGGGTTCAGGAATTCGAAGATCGACCACAAATCGCCCAAGTGGTTTTCGATCGGCGTACCACTCAATGCCAGACGATGATTGGCATTCAGCAGCCGAGACGCCTTGGCAACTTGCGACCCCGCATTCTTGATTGTTTGCGCTTCGTCCAACACAACATAATCAAATCGGATGTCCTTCAGTAAAATGACGTCGCGCCGTACCGTTCCGTAGGTCGTCAGAATGACGTTGTACTTCGGGAACTCACTGCGGAGTGCCGCTCGATCGAGCCCCGAGTATTCGAGAGCCTTCAATTCGGGCGTGAATCGTTCGATTTCTTGGAACCAGTTGAACAACAACGACTTCGGCACGACGATCAGCGACGGCGGCAGTTCTTTTCGTTTGTCGTCGTTCGCGCGGGCTTGCAACAGAGCCAGCATTTGGACGGTTTTTCCCAAGCCCATGTCGTCGGCCAGGCAGCCTCCAAATTTGAATTCCTGGAGGAAGTTTAGCCAGCCAAGTCCTTCGCGTTGGTACGGTCGTAACTCACCTTGGAACTGTTTCAGTTCGTGCGTTGCACCGATTCCGCTGAACGAATTCAGCTTATCTCGCATGTCGGCAAACTTTTGGTCGTAATCGACCGACGTCTGAGCAGCCAACAATGCGTCGAGAAACGCAACCTGATTGGCTTCGAATCGCAAGTGATCGTCTTCGGCCACGCCCAATCCGGCGAGCATGCCGTACTGTTGAATCCACTCTTCCGGCAATATCCCCAAAGACCCGTCATCCAGACGGACAGTGCTGTCGCCGCGCGACAATGCCGACAACAACTCGGGAAACGCGACGCTTTGGCCCTCGAAGCTGACCTCGCCGTGCAATTCGAACCAGTCAATCTGCGACTTGACACGAAACTGCATTTCGCCAGGTTGCCGCACCTGTTTGCCTTCCGCTCGAATCTGCCATCCGTCGTTGATGATGGCGCGAACAGCCGGTCCCAAATCGCGGGCGGTAATCTCGATGTCATAATTGCCGCGGCGATGGTCCAACAGCCGGCGAAAGCCGTGAGCTTGCAACTGCGACCAAAACTGTTCCTCCAATTTGCGGTCGCGAATGATGCAGAGCCCTTCGCCACGCTGCACGATGGCTTGCTGAGTGCTCGAACCACGAATCTGCCGGCCGAGATATTCGAAGTAGACCTCGCCACGCAATTGTTCGCGTTGCCATCGCGCCGGGCCCGGTGAATGAATCACCAGATGTGGTGTCGGCGTGGGATGCAATTCCTTCAGTTTCAAACTCTCGGGAAGTTCAAGACGCGGCACCGATGGCAGGTCGAGCAGACTGTCGACGAATTCCTGCTCTTCACCATCCGGCACCGACACCGCGTCGTTTCGCAGCAGCATGTCGATCCAATCGTACGAACCAAAATCCCCGACCTGGGCAATGGTTGAATCGGCCAGCATAAGCCCGCCGGGAACAATCAGGTCGGTTTCGGGCACCGAGATTGTTTCCTCGCCACGTCGCAGAATGCCCTTGATACTCCAGTTCTTAGTGTCGTCGTTTTGCAAAACGTGCAGAGAGAGTTCCCACGCCGGACCTTCGTCCCATTTCAGCGGTGTCCAGCCTTGCTCGGGTGAATTCAAGTAACGCACGCGTTGCGTGGCACACATCATTGGCAGGACCAACTCGCACAATTCATACGGCACGCGAAATCGGTGGATTGCCGATTGGAATTCCGTTTGCTGGGCGTACCAGTTAGATCGTTCGGCGGTGCCGCCTGAAAGATAGGCGAGGATGCGTCGGTCGTCGGCGTGTGCGATCTCGTCAAGTTGCCCCTGTTTCAGTTTCAGCGGCTTTAGCTTGCCCCACTGCCCGTTGCTGCGGCGTTGCCGCTGTGATACTTGAATGATCAACTGATGGCTTAATTGACTTTTGTGGACATCGATCTCGTAAAAAATGTCGCGTTCATGCAGTTGCGAGTTTCCCGTAGCACCGCCTGCGTCCATTTCAGTCCGCAACTTATGGAGCTTCGCTTCCCACTCACGCATCGGCGGTTCAGCCTGCCGGCGACGTTGAGCCAATGTTTTGCCGACACTCGGCTTGTAGGCGCTCGCGGAAAGCCCGTCGTCCCACTCGTCCTCGAAATCGTCGAGATCGAAATCGTCGACGGCAGTGGCAAACGGAGGCATGTATCCGGGACGCGGTGACGCCGTCAAATAACTGCCGGCATCCGTGGCCAAAATCGTCGCCCACAGATGTTTACAGCTTGGTTCTCGCACGCTTCCGTTCGAACACGAGCACGACAGCCGGAGCTTTTCGTTATCGCGAGTCAGTTGCGTCTGATATTCAACTCCGTCACGTACCACCGCGTGAAGGCTATCGGCCGTGACATGCGTGATCGCGATTCGTTCGGCTTCGATATAAGCCGCTCCACGAAATCGAATATCTCCCCGGAAGTTTTCTTCTAAAATCTCAGCGAGTGTCGCCACAAACGGCTCCCTGCCAGCTATCTGAAACGTGACCGAAGCTTCCGATTGCGCGGACTCAGCTTCGATACCGAAAACTCTTGATCATGTCATTGTTACGAATATTTTTTCTGAACACACACTTCTTGTCGAAGGATTGTCGCCCACGATTTTGTGGGCGACCATTCGTCGATTGTTCTGAGCATCAGATACGCCGATTGGTCCTAAAAATCCAATGAACCATGCACGACAAACACGTTTAGTGCGCGCCATCCTGCGAGCCTATCGAATTTGGCGGGTGTTTGGCCAGACTTCTCGTTGAATTTCTTAATAATCCTGCCGAGATATGAAAAGATTCGTGAGGATTTCATGTCAGCTAACGCCGATGCCGCCGCATATTGCGTTGCAGGTTCTGCGTCGACGACGCATGGCGAAGTACAGCGACTTTTCATATAATCGTTAGCTTATGTGAGTTGAAGGGTCCGTTGGAATGATTCGTTCGAAATGAAACTGATGCGAAGTGTGATTGCAAAATTAGAAGTCGTTTCAAGACACTTTGGTAGCCGGAGTCGCAAGACTTCAGGCTGTGGTGCCCCCTCAAACCCCCGAAGTCTCGCGATTCCGGCTTCAGTCAATACAAAACGTCGGCCGGTCTTGAAACTGCCTCTAACCATCCTGCTTGCCGCAATTGCTGGCACGGCTCTGGCTGACGACGCCGGCAATCAACGGTTGGCCGTGTTTCCGCAAGAAATCAAACTGCATGGAAAATCGAGCCGGCAGCAGTTAATCGTCAGCCGCGGCATCGACGGACGCAACATCGACCTCACACGCAAGTCGACGTTTCAATCGTTAACGCCAAACATTGTTGCGGTTGATGCCAACGGCTTGGTGTCGCCCGTGTCCGACGGAACCGGCAAATTGTCCGTCCGCGCGAACGGACAAACGGCCGAGGTTGTCGTGAAAATCGAGCGAAGTGGAAATGCCGAGTCCGTTGATTTCCAACGCGACATCATTCCAATCTTCTCACGAGCCGCCTGTAATGCGGGCGCGTGCCACGGAAAGGCACGTGGCCAAAATGGATTCCAACTCTCGCTGCTTGGCTTCGACGCGCAGTTCGATTTCGACGCGCTGGCCAAGGAAGCTCGCGGCCGGCGAGTTTTTACGCCCGAACCCGAGCGCAGTCTGCTGCTGTTGAAACCGACCGGACGTCTGCCTCACGGCGGCGGAAAGCGGATGGAATTTGGCGGTTCCGAATACGAAACATTGCGCCGCTGGATTGTTGCGGGGATGCCGCGCCGACAGCCGGAAACTCCCGGTCTTGTCAAATTGTCGGTCACGCCGACCCAACGGATCATGTCCCGCGAAGAGCAGCAGCAGCTAATCGTAACGGCGCACTATGCCGACAGTTCGACTCGTGACGTGACGCGGCTGACGGCGTTTCAGTCGAACGAGAGCCCCATCGCGGACGTGGACGAACATGGCCGCGTTACCGCCGGCATGATCACGGGCGAAGCCGCCATCATGGCACGCTACATGGGGCAATTCGCGGTTTGCAACGTCGCCGTGCCGCTGGCCGGTCAAGTGCCGGAAGACCTGTATGCCAAACTTCCGCGTTACAATTTCATTGACGAACATGTCTGGAACAAGTTGCAACGATTGAGGATCACTCCGTCGCAACCGGCTCCGGATCACAAATTCCTGCGACGGGCATTCATCGATGTGATCGGTCGGATTCCCACGACCGACGAGGCTCGCGGTTTCCTGAATGATAAGTCAGCGGCGAAACGCGAAAAGCTGATTGATTATCTGTTAGAGCAACCTGAATTCGCCGACCATTGGGCCAACAAATGGGCCGACTTGTTGCGGCCCAATCCGTACCGAGTCGGTATCAAGGCAGTTTTGAATTACGACGCTTGGATTCGCGATTCGTTTCGGAAGAACAAACCCTACGACCAATTCGTGCGTGAGCTGCTGACCGCTCAGGGCAGCACGTTTCATAACGGAGCCGTCACGATGTTTCGGGACCGTCGCAGTCCTGACGAGGTCACAACGATCGTCAGCCAACTGTTCCTCGGTATCCGTTTGGAATGTGCGAAGTGTCACCATCATCCGTTCGAAGTGTGGGGGCAGGACGACTTTTACAGCTTCGCGGCGTATTTCTCGCGGATTGCCCGCAAGGGCGGCGGTGTTTCGCCGCCGATTTCTGGGACGGAAGAGGTTTTCTTCGTTTCCACCAGCGGCAGTGTCAAGCACCCGATTACCGGCGAGGTCCTGGAACCTCGTCCGCTGTTCGGGAAGGCTCCTGAAATCGAGAAAGAAAGTGACCCGCGACAAGCGATTGCCGAGTGGATCACGTCGGGCGAAAATCCGTTCTTCAATCAAGTCATGGTGAATCGCGTTTGGGCCGACGTGATGGGACGCGGCTTGGTTGAACCAGTCGACGACCTGCGGGCCACAAATCCGGCGACCAATCAACCGTTGTTGAAAGCTCTGGGCGAGGATTTCCGCGATCAGGGTTACAACCTGAAAAAGCTGATCCGTCGCATCACGACATCGTACGCGTACGGACTCAGTTCGATTCCCGGCGATCGCAACGTCGTCGATACGCGTAACTATTCGAGGCACTACCGGCAACGGCTGCGTGCGGAAGTGATGTTGGATTCCGTTGTCCAAATCACAGGCATCCCTGAGAAATTCGACGCCATGCCGCCGGGATCGCGCGCCAAAGAGATTTGGACGCACCGCGTCGGTTCGCTGTTTCTCGACGCGTTCGGCCGTCCCGACCCCAATCAAGATCCTCCCTGCGAACGCACCGGTGACACGACGATCGTGCAATCGTTGCACCTGATGAATTCGCAAAATTTGTACAACAAGGTTACTAGTAACTCGGGACGGGCCGCAAAACTCGCCCAAAGCAAAATGACGCCACAACAAATCGTTGAAGAGTTGTATCTTTCGGTATATGCTCGTTTTCCAGACCAGGAAGAAAAAAAGGTGGTATTGACTGTTTTCGAGAAGAACAAAGAAAATCGGCGTCATGCAACCGAAGACATTCTGTGGGCGTTGTTGAACACACCGGAATTTGTCTTTAAGGATTAGAACATCTGTCGAACGTGACTTCATCGTTTAACGGCAAGCCGCAGGCGACTCCGTTTTTTGATGCGTGAACCGATTGCCACACACGCAGTCGCCTTCGGCTAGCCGTTAAACGAGCCAATCTTTGCCGCGAGCGGTATATACAATGCATTCTTGATCGATCCCCCCCCAAATCTCTCCCGCCTCGATTTAGGAACTCTGCATGAGTCTTCACAAGAACTGCGAAGGATTCAGCCGTCGCGATTGTCTGCAATTGGGATTGGGAACAATCGTGGGCGGCGGACTGGTCGATGCCTTGCGGTTGCGGGGAATCGCCGCGTCCGAATCACCGACCGGGCAAGCTCAGGCCAAGAGCTGTATCTTGGTGTGGCTGGACGGCGGGCCAACTCATTACGAGACATTCGATCCCAAACCCGACGCCCCCAAGGAAATTCGCGGCGAGTTCGAACCTATCTCGACGAAAATTCCCGGAGTGCAGTTTTCAAAGCACATGCAACGTTTGGCGGCAATGGCAGACAAGTTCGCCGTGATCCGATCGATCCGTCACAATCAAGGCAATCATGGTGCTGGGAACCACTACATGATGACGGGGGCTCCGCCTCGTATTCCCGTCGGCTGTGGCGCGTTCGTGAGTTTCCATCCCAGCATGGGTTCGGTTGCGGCCTTCGAACGAGGCACGAATAGCGGTCTGCCCAATTATTTTTCGATCCCGCGAATGTCGCGTTCCGGCGGCCCAAACTTCTTGGGAGCCAAATACGCTCCGTTCGTCGTTCCCGACAATCCCAACAGCGGCAGCTTTCGAGTGCGCGATGTCGCATTGCCCAGCGGATTGACCGACAACCGTTTTCAGACCCGCCGAAACCTGCGTGGATTGGTCGACAAGATGGTGCGGATCAACGACAAGGCCGCGGGCGATCCCGTCAACGCGTTGGATGATTATTACAAACAGGGCTACAACCTGATTACTTCGCCGGAAGCCCAGAAAGCCTTCGACATTCACAGCGAACCGGCCGAAGTTCGCGACCGCTACGGCCGCAACTCGTTCGGCCAGCGAGCATTGTTGGGACGCCGGCTGGTCGAAGCCGGAGTTCCATTCATCACCCTCTACGAAGGTGGCTGGGACCATCACAGGAATATTTTCAGCTCACTGAATAGCCGGCTTCCCGATGTCGATAGCACGCTCGCCACATTGCTCGAAGATTTGGGACAGCGCGGCATGCTTGATTCCACATTGGTTGTCGTATTGGGCGAGTTCGGCCGCACGCCGAAAGTCAACTCACGCGGCGGACGCGACCACTGGTCGAACGCGATGTCAGTCATGATGGCCGGAGGCGGTACGCCGGGCGGAACAATCGTCGGGGCCACCGACCGCGCCGGATACTCGGCTGTCGAAAATGTCCGCTCGCCCGAGAATTTCGTCTCGACCATTTATCGCAAGATGGGAATCGACCCCGACAAATTTGTCCACACACCCCAAGGACGCCCCGTCCATTTCGTCAGCGATCCCAATCCGATCGAAGAATTGATGGGATGATCATCGAAATTGCCACTGGAAGATTGGCTAGCGGGAAGCGTTAGCTTCCTGGCTTAAAGATACGACGACCGTTTCGCCAAGACGCCGTTGTGGAGAATCATCGTTTTCACACGAGAATGATTATTGCAGATGGCGAACCAACGAATGCCGAGAAAAACCGACTTGGGGCCGCCTCGATCACGAATTGAGAACTGGATGAACTCCGCCAGGAAACTGACGCTTCCCGCTAGCCAAGTGCTTCGTCTTTTGAAAGCGTCCATGAAAATCTCTCCGATTATGCTTGTGGTGCTAGCGTGTGTCGCCTTGTCGGCAACCGCGGCACCGCCGAGCGTGAACACTCTCTATCCTGCTGGTGGACAACTTGGCCAGACTGTCGAAACAATTGTCGGCGGCAAGTTAGAGGCGGGAACAAAGGTCTGGACCAACCACGCGGGTGTCAAAGTCGAAGTTCCCAAGAAGGGAACAAAGATCAAAGTCATCATTCCCGCTGACACGGAACCTGGGCTATGTTGGCTGCGCTTTTATAACGAAGAAGGAGCCACCTCGTTGCGGCCGTTTTCCATTGGGACACTGAGCGAACTCGTGGAAAAAGAACCCAACAATACGACGGGCCAAGCGCAAAAGCTTGATTCATCAATCGTTTTGGTCAACGGTATCTTGAACAAGGCTGGCGACGTCGACACGTACTCCGTCGAGTTGAAGAAGGAACAAACGCTCGTCGCTTCGATGGTCGCCAACGAACAGATCGGCTCGCCGATGGACGGGTTGATCCAGATCGTTTCGCCGCGCGGATTCATTCTCGAACAGAACGATGACGACCACGGTTTCGATCCGCAGGTCGTGTTCACCGCCAAAACGGACGGCACTTACTTCGTTCGCGTGTTTGGGTTTCCTGACAAACCCAATAGCTCAATTCGTTTGGCCGGTGGCGCGGCATACATTTATCGGCTGACAATTACGACAGGCCCGTTCATCAATCACGCGTATCCGATGGCCGTCACGCACGGCGCAAAGACCAACCTGACACTCACGGGTTGGAATATCCCGCAAGAACTTTCGAGCATTCCGATTGATGGAAATATCGACCGTCCAGAATTTCTGATCCACCGCCCTGAACTGTCAAACTCGTTGAGCGTCCGCGTTGCACGGCATGCAACGGCAGTCGAATCCGATCAGAACGACTTGGAACATCCGCAGCCGATTGGCATTCCCATGACGGTCACCGGCTGCATCGAAATACCTGGCGACGTCGATGCTTACACCATCACGGCGAAGAAAGGCCAGAAGTTGAATTTTCGCTCCGAATCTCACGCTCTTGGTTTCCCACTCGACCCCGTGCTGCGGCTCGTCGACGCGACGGGCAAAGTA
>CAUZVF010000092.1:0-9910 GCA_963582955.1 Planctomycetota bacterium | reverse complement strand
AACGTCGGCGATGCATGCATCAGCGGAAACAACAATGGCAATTGGGATGAGTGCAATCCCAAACAATCGGAGACGGGAATTCGCTGGCATTTGTTTTTAACTCCTAAGTGTGAGAACCAAGAAAGTTGCGGGATTCGCAAGATTCAGGAGTCTATTGCATCGTCTTGCAGTTTTGTGGCTTCAGCGACGCTCGGATGATGTTAACTGCCTTCAAGGCATTCGTTGGCGATCTTCACGTACTTCCGAATGGCTCGTTGATAAGTCTCGTACGCGGTTTGACGTTCGTGTTGAGCGATTCGCTTGTTGCGGTTTTTCCACAAAAGTTTGATTGTCTCGGCACACCACAGAGCACTTTGTCGCGAAGCGCGAATTGGTTTTCCATCGAGAATCACGTCAACGGGATTTGTGTGCAGTTGAGGAAACTGGCGGATCGCAATCCAACTACTGCGAGTGACATCAACGGTAAATTGCAAGTCGTGTTCTTGTCCGTCGCCGGGAACATCCTTTACAGCGACAGCCTTGCCGTTGACGACCAACTCGACGCGTCGTTTGCCGCCTTTGATCGTTTCGTTGTTTCGTGGTGCGTGCAGATTGATTGTATCTCCCACAATTCGGCGTCCCGCCGATGGCTGCATATTGCCGTAAGCCACGGCTTTGGGAATCTCGGCCGCGAACGCCACCTTTGCTTTGACGGTGACTCTGCCGGGTTTGTGAACGGCAACGGATCCGAAGCCGGGAGCCCGTCCATTGACCGTGAACTGCAACGCGTGTGCGAATCCATCGGAAACATACGACCGTCCTTTTGCCAGCGAGTTACACCAATCGCGGAAATCGACACGGTCGATATCGCCGAGTTGCACGTAGACGCGCCCTTGGCCGACGCGGCGGCTGCTCATGCACGGGAAGTCAGTTTCGCCGCTCAGCTTCAATGGGAATCCACAATTCATGATGTGATACCATGTGTTCCATTCGGGGATGCGGGCGGTGTCCATCGCGCTGATGAAGTCGCAAACACCTTCGGCCGTGCTGACACAGATCTCCATGGCACCGGCGCCGTTCATCGAGGGAAGCGCCAGATTGGGCAGCTCGTCGGCCGCCCGATTGCTGGCGGCCGCCAGTTCGCGACTTGTCAGAAACCCGTCGGCATCTTGATCGACTTGTTTGAATGAATTGGGAAGCAGTGCCCCGGCAGCCTCATTGCGGCTCAATCGTTTGTCGCCACTCTTGTCGTGCCGTTCCAGCAACCAACCGGCGGCAATCGTTGGATTCACGTGCATCGCCGAATGCGGATATCCCGTCACGCCACCTTGCTGTTTAGTCCAACGCAAAACGGGAACTGTCCATGTCGGCCAGCCTTTGGTCTTGGTGCCGTCGGAATTGGGATAAGTCTGGTCCTTGAGGTTTAGCAGACAGACGTGTCCGAGTGCGGCGGAGCCGAATCCGCTGATTTCCAGATCGTACTTCAGTAACGTCATCGGCTCACTGACCGTGGACGCGGTCGGCGAGAAATAATTGCGTTGGAAATCGAAACACGGTCCCCAAGTCAAGATGCAGCCGACGTTCAGTCCCTCGCCTTTGACTTGCAAGAACATGTCTTCGGGAGTGACACCTTTGGTCGGGCTGTCGTAGTGCGAGCAACCCGCTCCGTGAATGTGGTGATCGCCGCAGTAAAACCCGTAGCCGGTGGGGTTGGTCCAACGCTGTAAATTTACGTCAATTTGCAATGGGCCTTTTTCGGGGACGGCAATTTCTCGCCGCAGCACTTTGTATTCGGGTCCGCGCGAGTATTCCAACGTGAACCGTCCTGGCGGCAGCAGTACGACGCCGCCGTCCTCGCGATAGATTTGTCGTTGGAAGAAAAAGTCCGGAGCCAAGCGTTTTGCTTGTGGCGGATAAATTCGTCCTCGTTTGTCTCGAAACGTCAAACGGGCGACCGTTGGCGAGCCGTCAGCATCGCGGATCTTTAGCTTGACAGCGTGAGCCGGACGAATGTCGAACAGAATCGGAACTTCGCCACGGAATCCGAGATCCTGGTTTCCCGCACCGATGTCGAAACCGATCGTGGCCTCGCGTTTTCCCGATTCACTGCTGTAAATCAATGCGATCGCATACTCGGCCTCCAGGCCGTTCAGGTTCGTCGTCATGGGCGGCGACTGAAACATCTCGACTTGCAGAAACCGGTCGGTTGCTCCCGCCACGTTTTCGTTGTCTTTCAGTTCGGTTTGTGCCTGCCGTCTCAGAATCGCCAGCGCAGATCCGGAATACACCGGCCCCGACTGCGGGCTGACAATCCGCAACTGTTTTGTGACCGTGCTGTCGTTGAGTATTTTGACCAGCATCGGAGTGAATCCGCCCTGCTGCAGTATCGGCTTCGCGGGGCCACGTTTGACTTTCACGCGAACTTCCGGATTCAACGACACAGCAAACATGACATGCGGATCGATCAGATTCTGTAACTGCTTCGCGTCGCGGGCATTGGCCGCCGACAAAATCGCCTTCGATGTTTTGGCGGGAAGCGGCGTGCCGAGGAAGTCCAACGCTTGAAGTAGTCGTTTGGCATTCGCGCCCAGCGGTTGTCCTTCGACAGCGACGACTGGTGGAGAATCATCGGCGGCGTAGGCGATGGTGGTTGCCATCATGATCAACCAAACAGCAAGAACAGCAATGGCTTTGTTTCGATAAGCTTCTTGTAGGAATTGCATTATTCGGCACCGAATTCTGGTTTGGATCAATCAACGCATCACTCGCGTAATTCTAACCCGGAACGCCATCGTGATGCGAACGCGCGGCCCGTTGGGACTCCACGATCGGCTCGCTTTGCTGGATGGCACGCGCTGCAGAGGTTGGTCGTCGTGCCAACAACTCGTGACAGAGAATCGTCATTCTCACGCGAAGGCGCGAAGCCGCTAAGAATCTTCGCGTCTTAGCGCCTTCGCGTGCGACCTGTCGAATCTTGCGAGATCTACTTTCGCACGTTTTGGCGTTACGCCTTGGTCAACGATACAAACGCGGAAATTTGATTTTGGAATTTACCTTCGTATTTTTCGTTGCGTCAATTCATGGATCATTCACTCGAAGCGAAACACAGAACTTGGCCATCGACCAAAGCCACAATGATGCGGCCGTTGTGGTCGATGGCGGTGCCGCCTTTGACGGCGTTGGATGGTAGTGATTCGTACCAAACATCCTTGCCGTCCTTGATGGTTGTCGCGGCGAGGAAGGGTTTGTTGGGTTGGTTGTCGGGTTGGCCGGCGGATAGCAGGACATTCGGGGCGACGATGAAGCTGGTGAAGCGGCGTTTGGTTTTGTCTTTCCACACGATGTCGCGTTTGAACTTTTTGCCTTTGCGGCGGAACCAACGGGATTTTAGTTTTTTGGTCTTCGGAGCGTCGGGCGGCGGCGGTTCCAAGAATGAAAGGTCGCTGAACCGGCTGCCTTCGTAGCTGGCGTCGTGTTCCAGTGTACGGCCGTCGACAAAGGTGTGCTCGATCGAGACGAAATTTCCATACTCAGGATAGTACGGATAGAACGCGGTGCGGAATTGTGACGTGACCGATTCACGCGGAGAATTCAAGCAGTTCAGACTGGCGCAGTCGTATCGCGCCGTTTCATAGACTCCGCCAGCCAGGAAACACAATTGTCCGTCTTCCAGGCACAGGTTGCCTTGCAGGCTAACGCCGCTGTTGACTTTTTCTGACAGCGAACCGGACGTCTTGTTCTGAGTCTTCAGTTCTCCCGTGACGGCGTCGAGTGTGACGACGTGGGTGCCGTCGTAATGAGCGATCCCCGCGGCGGCATAGACGTTGGGGCCATCGACGACAACTCCGCCGGCGACCGGCCAAGTCGAAATCAGTTTGCCATAAACGGGAATGCGCCGCACGGCCGGACCGACTTGGAACGACCACAATTCTCGGCCGGTCGTGGCTTCGAAGGCGTAGACGCAGCCGTCAGCCGAACCGACGTAAACGCGACCTTCCGAAACGGCGGGCGGATAATAGACGGCTCCGCCAGTGTAACTTTTCCAGCGAAGTTTTCCGTTGGTGTCGAGCGCGCGGACAACTCCGCTGCGGTCGGCGATGAAGATCGTGCCGCCGGCGACGACGGGAGCCGTGGGTAGGCTGCCGGATTTGATTTGGTGTTTCCACTGCAATTTGATCTTCTCGGGGATTTCCACTTTCGTGGCCGAGGTTCGCTCGTTGTTGCCGCGATAGCTGGACCAATCGTGTTCGGCGATCGGGAACTCGGTGACGGTTTTGAAATCTCCCTTGCCTTGCTGCAGACGGAAATCGTCGGATTCCAGTGGAATCTCGGATTTAGCCGAAGTCAGGCAAATGTGGCCGTACAACGACAACTGGCATCCGCACATCCAGGGACCCCAATACAAATTGCCGTTGGAAATGATGACTCCGTCTTGGCACGGCGGACGCATGGGAGCGATATGCTGTGCCGTATTGCTGGCAATATCGAACCGCACGGTTCCACCGCTGGTGCGAAAGAAGATGCTATCGATGCTGCCGGTCGCACGCGTACAGGCACGGCGCGTGGGCATTCGGCCCAGTTCGTCGCCGGTTTCGTAATCCAGTTTCAGGCCGGCATTATTTCCCGCGTTCTGGGCTCCGGCACAATACAGAGCCTCTTCGCGCAGAATCAGTTGCAGGTTACCGCCGTCGCGCGTCCACACCAACCGTCCGTCGGTTGTTGAAGCGGCGACCAGCTTCTTTCGCTGCGGGCCGGCGAAGAGCAGGAAATTGTCGTTGCATTTCATGAAGCACGTTGTTGCGTAGCCCGTGATGTAATGTTGGGCGCGACCGTCGGCTCCGATGGCTTCCAGCAGATCGCGATCGGCGTTCTGCCAGACGACCGTTCCATTGGCTGCGTCGAGACATCCCAGATAACTGAGCGGACTGAAGAAGTAGATGCGGCCGTTTCGCAGACACAGCGCGCGGCTGTCGATGTAATCCTCGCCGCTGTAGTCCCACAGAATCTTTTTTGTCTTCGTATCAATGGCAACCAGCGTGCGGCCGAATCCGAAACTGGTACTCGGATCGGCATAGTTGTGTCCTTTCCACATGCCCCACGGCCAGTGTCCCAAGCCGCGTCGATCGGATTTTCGCGTGTCGACTTTAACTTCGTGATTGCCGATCAATGCGTAGAGGATTCCGTCTTGCATGGCCATCCATTTCCAGACAGGACCGTCGGCGAGTTTATCGGGAATGACGATCTCGTCTCTGATCTTTCCGGTCAGCGCGTCGAATATTTTGCACGATTCGTCGTCACCCATATAAAGCGCATCGGCGGTGGCGATCATCGTGTTCCGGTGAATCATGAAGCCCTTCGGCAGTTCACGCCGCCACAATTCCGCTCCGTTGTAGGCGTTGACTCCCATCAGCGTGTTCAAAACCGCGTTCTGGTTGGCCTTGTGAGCGATATGGCCGAACGCTTTGAAGATTCGACCGCCGGCCGCGACCGACTGCTCGGGCATTGGGCTGAATTTGGGATTGGCCAGAAACTGAGTGCGATACGGCGCGGTGGCTCGTTGGTCAGTTGACAGAGGATTATTGTCCGGACCGTGGTACGCATGGCTCCAAAAGTCGATGTCCTTGGGAAACGGCTTAACGATTGCATCGTTGTCGCCTTTGAAGGCTTTTCCATCGGGATGCAGAATTCGCAGCAATTCGTCGGTCTTGACGGCTTTGGCGGCGGACGGCGAACACAAAACGGCTCCGGCCAGGTTCGATGCCAAGTGAATGCGCTCCCAGTCACTCTGTTCGACAAATACTTGCTTGCCGAGCAGCCCCGCCGATTCAGCCGCCTTGCGAACGGCAAGCACTTCGCTGGCGTCGGGCGATTGAAAGAAAACGAGCAACCGGCTGTTGCTGGCGAGATCGGTCACGAACGATGTGCGATCGGATTCAGGGAGTCCAAGAACAGCGACGACTCCCGAGTCGAAACCGATCTTTCTCAGAGCCGTGCGAGCATCGATGTTCGCGGCCGATCCCGGCGATGCCGTGGCGATCATCGCAAGACCGAGAATCACGCACGCGACAGTTTTCGTCAGTTGGTGGCTGCGGGACATTGAGGATGCTCCTTTGATTGAATGTCGCCTTTCGCGAAAGTAGCGCTACTTTCGTGGAGTAAAACGTGGGGTAAGCTTCCAGCTTGCCGGGTTGTTTCGTTGTGGCACACTGCCGCGCCAAGATCTTCGATCCTTTGCGTTGCCAATTCATCGTGGTCATTGTCGTTCGTGAATAATCCGGGATAACGCGAAGTAATTCTCTGTATCGATATCACAGGCTTGCCTGCATATCAACCGGCAACAAACAAAGCCGGCACGTACAGCGGGGTCGGTGGGGATTAATCTGCCGCAGTTACGATTCGAAATGGCGCTGTCCAACTACGTTCGCTTCGTCAAAACGTCCGCTTCATACCGTTTTACTTCGTCGAGCCATGTCTGGCCAATAGCCACATCCGCTGTCAGACAGTAGTAATCCCACACGGCACCCAGCGGCAGGATTTTGAGTTCTTCCAGGATTGCCAGCCGCGACGTGTAATCGCCGTCGCGTTCGAACTGCCGCAGCGTGTCGATCGGTTCCAGCAATGCCATCAGCAACGCCCGGATCATGCAACGTGTGCCGATCACCCAAGCCGCCACGCGGTTAATGCTGGCGTCGAAAAAGTCCAGCCCGACGTGAACTCGGTCGAGGAATCCACCGCGGATGATCTCCGCCGCGATCGCCTGCAATTCGTCGGACATCACGACCACGTGATCGCTGTCCCACCGCACGCCGCGGCTGACGTGCAGCAGCAGTCGCGGCACGTAATTGAGCACGGACGAAATCTTGTCCGAAATCACTTCCGTCGGATGGAAATGACCGGCGTCGAGACAGAGCACTTTCTGCCGCGAGATGGCGTAGCCCAGATAGAACTCGTGGGAACCCACAACATAGCTTTCCGAACCAAGGCCGAACAACTTGCACTCGACGGCGTCGAGGTTGTGCTGCGGGTCGATCGTCTCGGCGAAGATCGCGTCGAGCGATTCCGACAGCCGCTCGCGTGGCCCGCGGCGATCGACGGGCGTGTCCTTCATTCCGTCGGGAATCCAGACGTTGGTAATGCACGGGGTGCCGAGCGCCTTGCCCATGGCCGCTCCGATGCGCCGGCAAACGATGCCGTGTTCAATCCAGAACTGGCGGATACCGTCGTCGCGGTGAGCCAGCGTGAAGCCGTCCGTCGCTTTCGCGTGAGCAAAGTAGGTGGGATTGAAGTCGAGCCCCAAGCTCTGCTGCTTCGCCCAATCGATCCAGCCCTGAAAGTGGCTCGGTTTAAGTTCGTTCCGCGCGACCGGCTGCCCTTCCAACTCGGCATAGCTGGCGTGCAGGTTGAATCGGTGCGAGCCGGGAATCAGCGACAAGGCTTGTTCCACGTCGCCCCGCAGTTCATTCGGCGTGCGAGCCCGGCCGGGATAGTTTCCGGTGACGGCAAGGCCCCCGCCAATTTCCTGGCCTAGATTCTCGAAACCCGCGACGTCGTCCCCCTGCCAGCAATGCAGCGAAATGGGAATGGCACGCAGCCGGTCAAGTGCACGGTCGACATCGATGCCCAGTGCGGCGTATCGCTCTTTCGCGCAGGCAAATGCGTTTTCGATCGGTCGCCCGTCCCGCGACATGGTTATTCCCAACTTGCTGTGTTCAACGTGGTGTCTCTTTGATGTCTGCAAATCTGATCCCAACGAGCACACGAATCGTCGTTTTCAACATGACGGACCAGACTAGCCCGAAGCACGAGTGAGAGCAAGCTGTTAGTATTTCAGTTGGCACGGTACAGCATTCACTTTGGCCCATAGCGCGTTGGCGGCTCACTTTCAAAAGGCGCTGCCACTTGGATCCCACGCGAACGACTACAGTAAGTTGACGCCGAAAAACGGCAGACCTAGACTGAAATGATTGCGTTTCTTGTACGACGTCCGCCGTCGCACGTCCTTACTCCGTAGTGTGAAAGTATCTTCGATGACTCGGGTTGTATCTTCTGATTCTGATACCTGTGTGTCAGATCGGCAATCTTCGAATGGTGATGGTGAAATCGCGTCGAAAACTTCCGTCGACTTGCCGCGGATCGCGCGGGCCGTTCGCGAGATTCTGATTTCAATCGGCGAAGATCCCGATCGAAACAGCTTGGTGGACACTCCAGAACGTGTCGCACGAATGTATGCGGAGTTGTTTTCGGGGCTGCATTCCGACCCCAGTCATCATTTGCGGCGTGTGTTCGAAGAGAAATACGATGAATTGGTGTTGGTCCGCGACATCAGCTTTAGCAGCATGTGCGAGCATCATCTGCTGCCATTCATGGGTGTTGCCCATGTTGGTTATTTGCCGAACGGCAAAGTTGCGGGACTCAGCAAGCTGGCTCGCGTCGTCGAGGAGATTTCACGGCGGCCGCAAGTCCAAGAACGGATGACTCATCAAGTTGCCGACTTGATGTACAACGAACTCGATGCCAAAGGCGTCGTGGTCGTGCTCGAGGCGACGCATACGTGCATGACGATTCGTGGAATCCGCAAACCGGGAAGTCTGACTGTCACGAGTGCGGTTCGCGGCCTGTTCAAGACGAATCAATCGAGCCGCGCCGAAGTCATGGCGCTGATCAACCGCAAGTGATTCCGGCCATCGCACTCGAATTCATTGGCTCGCTTCCATGATCACCCAGTTTTCGCTCCGGCTGATTTGCGGCATGAGCTTGATGTGGAGCGTGATGCCGCGACGCGAAGTGACATCCGGATTCTTTCGGATTCAAATGCTGGTCGCCTTGGGACTGAGTGTCTTGGCCGCTCTGACGGTTGGCCAGTTTCGCACCGATGTGACAGAGCCGCTCCTGCCGGATGCCGCGACAACCGCGGGGTGTATTGCGTTGGCGGCCGCTGGGTTTATTGGATCGGTGTTATGGACACTTGAGCGTCGGAAAGGCGGCACGTGGGTCGCTTTTCTGATCGCTGTCATCTCGGCTGGCCTATTGGTTTTGTCATCGCCTGTTGAGTCAACGATCTCGCTAGCGGCAAGTCTTCGAATACTCTCGGAACTGTCGTCGGCCGCGATTTTAGGCGGTGCCGTAACAGGCATGTTGCTGGGGCACTGGTATCTGACGGCCCCGACAATGTCGATTGATCCGCTGTCTCGGCTGAATTTCTTCTATGGATGTGCCACAATAGTCCGCTTGGTACTTTCGGCGATTGCTTTGGCGGCGGCTTGGCAACTCTTGGAAGGCACAACCGATTTTATTTGGATTGGGTTGCGGTGGATTGCCGGCATCGTCGGACCCATTGCTGTATTTGTCATGGTTTCCAGAATTCTGAAGTACCGAAATACTCAGTCGGCAACCGGTGTGTTGTTCGTCGGAGTCATCCTGACATTCATCGGTGAAATGACGGCGGCATTGTTGTATCAAAAGCTTCAACATCCGTTTTGACCGCAACAAATCAATGGCACTTGTAGTACACGGCTAGGCTGAATTCTCAATGCATGTAACAATCAACTGTCCTTCCTGCCAGAATATTATCCGGTCCGAGGTTTTGGCCGATGGCGGAACTTTGTTGTGCGAGCATTGCGACTGGACGCGGCCGGTTGAAAGACCAGTCGCTGACTCGCGGACTCCCGAGTGTTGTATTGCCTGCGGCTGCTCGGATTTGTGGCGTCAGAAAGATTTCCCACAACGTTTGGGTTTGCTGTTTGTCGCGTTGGGTGCGATCTTCAGCACGATCGCGTGGGCCTATATGCGACCCGTGTTGGCGATCGCAATTCTGATGACTTTCGCGCTTGTGGATTTCCTGCTGTACACGTTTATGAAAGACGTCTTGGTATGTTATCGCTGTCACGCTCAGCATCGTCGGACGAATATCGATGACGGCCATCCCCGTTTT
>CAUZVF010000091.1:0-9936 GCA_963582955.1 Planctomycetota bacterium | reverse complement strand
CGGCGCGTTCATCTCGAGAGTGTCGCCCGCGTTGCCGACTTGATCGGTGACAGTCACATCGAATTTGTATTCGTCCTCGTCGATCTCTTCGATCGCGCTTGAAATCGTGTCGTCACTGTTTTCGGGCGAAATGACCTGTGACAAACTGCCAAGAATGAACAGGATCAAAAGATGGACCCCGAGGCTCACGGCCCATGCCGGCATTTCGCGAATCGCCGACCAAACATTGCGTTCTTCCTCGGCGTCGCCCGTTGCATCGATTGCCAGCAACCCGAGGGCCTTGTCGTCACCACCCATGCGTCGATTGGCTTGACTAGAATCCACAGATTGTTCCTTTCCCTACTGTTGGAGTTGCGGCGCGCAATTGATTTTCACAATTCGCTCGCACGGCCGCAAAGACTTAACCCATTGCCATCGAACAAGATTCGCCACAATTCAGAGATAATCTCTGATTAGGTGGCCGGTCGATTTCATGAGCCATCTCTACGCTGAAGTCTAACGGATCAAATCACAACACGCAACTAATTCTCTCGTTAGGAATTGACGCATCATTCCAGCCGCTTTGGACTTATGGAAAATGTGAGCCTCTCAGATTGATGATTCCCGAGCCGGTCGATAAATCCACGGCCAACAACGCGAATGGAGCCGACGACTGAGTCAATTTCAGACATCGAATCCGGATGATACGACTTATTGACGAATCTAATAGTGTTTCTAAAATCGATCGGCAATCCAGTCACGCAAACCGCGAATTGTCCGCGGAATCCATCGAACTTTGGAGAGTTTATGTTGAATCCACATTGCACCTTACCTGAATTGTTCGTCCCGCGTCTTCTCACCGCATTAGCCGTTTGGTTCACGATGGCTGGGTCGATCAGAAACATTCAGGCCGCTGACGAGTCGACAAAACTGACTTCTGCAATGGACTTTAGGTCGATTCTGCAGAAGCACACGGAAATTGCCTTCGCCGACATTGCCAAATACGTGCGAGAGAATCCGGACGCGCCGGATTCCGCCAAAGCGCACGCTTGGCTCTTTCAAGCCGCTTTGGAGCATCAGTTGGAGATCAAGGCGACGGCAATCGCGGAAGCCTACTTGAAACATGCGGCGGCGCATCCCGAGGTTTTGCCATTGGCTCGACAGGTCTTGTGTCTTGGCTTGATTGAAAGCGGGAAGATTGACGCGGCGCTTGTAGTGTTTGAGGGATACTTGCAATCAATCCGTTTTCGTGCTCCCGCCGACGCAATCACCTTTTCGTTCGTGCTGGCGTCGCGGACGCAAGTGGCCAACCAATTCGCCGCGACCCGAAAAATCTATGATGCACTCTCAACCAAATTCTTTTTGAACGCACAAATCCGCGAAATGTGTGACATTCGGTTGGCAAAGCTCGAATTGATCGGAAAGGCCGCGCCTGACATCGGAGTTGGTGATCTTAGTGGCAAGAATGTCGACCTGTCTGATTACCAGGGGAAAGTCGTGCTCATCGATTTTTGGTCGACGAATTGCCCACCCTGTCTGGAGGAATTCCCATCGATGAAGCAGCTTTATGCTGAGTATCACGAGAAGGGATTCGAAATTGTCGGAATCAGCCTGGATGATTCGGCCGACGTCGTCGATACGTTTCAGAAGCGGTGGAAGCTTCCGTGGCGGATTGTGTTGAACGGTTCAAAGTTTTCCGCATTGCGCGAGCGTTATAAGGCCGTGAAAATCCCGTCACTTTTCTTAATCGATGCCAAGGGCAAAGTGTCGCATTTCGATGTTCGTGGCAACGACCTTCGCCGGGTCGTGGAACTGAGCCTTGGCATCGGCAAGAAACCGTCTTGACGCCCCTGATTGAGCGGCCAATTCGCACGATGGAACTCACCGAGACCACGATTCAAGCCCCGGATTCGACGGACTTATTTGTCCGGCATTATCGAACCGTGAATGGGTTGGCGTCGCATGAGCCATCGAGAACCGTGGTCATCGTTCATGGGATGAGCGAACACGGTGCGCGGTACGAGCATGTCGCCAAACGATTCGTTTCGGAAGGCTGGAACGTCGTCGTCGGTGACATGCGAGGACACGGACGATCCGCCGGAGTTCCCACGCATGTCAACAACTTCGACGATTACCTAGATGACCTCGATCAGCTTTGGCGGCATTTTCAATTGAGGCCGGAACGGACAGCGTTGCTGGGACACAGTTTCGGCGGTTTGGTTTCCGCGAGATTCGCTCAAACACGGCAAAACGTCATGCGGGTTGTCGTACTGATGTCTCCATTGATGTCGTTGAAGGTTGAAGTGAGCCCAGTGACGTACGCACTTGGAAAAATGGCGTCGCTCTTGGTACCGAAAACGCGTTTCCAAAATCGGATTGATCCGGCTGACACGACTCGAAATCAGGAGTTGCTCGACCGCCGCGCTGATGACCCGCTGATGCACCGCAGCGTCACGGCTGGCTGGTTTTTTGAAATGCAGCGAGCCTTGAAGGCCGTTTGGCGCGAACAAGACAGGATTCAAGTGCCCGTCCTCGCATTCCAGGCGGGACTCGACCGCATTGTCGATCCCACCGCCGTTGAGCCTTGGCTGAAAAACATCGGAAACGAAGATACGACATTCGAGTTGTTTGCCGAACACTTCCACGAACTGTTGAATGAACCGGACTGGCCGGAAACGGCGGGCCGGATCCTTTCATGGCTCGACGAACGAATCCCCGCGAAAGAATGCGTTGGATCATGACGCCGCTATTCCGTGGCTGCGCCTAACGTGTCAACGACAGGATTCGAAACTGGCCGACTTTGAGTTTCGGCTTTCCGCCGGGCAGCGGTCCGTTTTCGTCGCGGAATTCGACTTGGAATCGCTGTTGCGATGCGCTCTTCACGAATGCCTCGGCAAGTTGCCGGCCCCCGTCGGCAATCCAGCACCGGCCATCCTCGTCAAGCATCGATTTCGTGAGATCCAAAATTGGCTGGTGGTGCTTTTGTTCATAAACCACGTCGCATCCGAGGATCACGGGAAACGACATCGACGGCGGATTCCTCCAGTCGAGCAGCAATCCATCACAGTTTGTGAACCCATTTTGGCGAGCGTTGTGAACCGCCAGTTGCACCGACGTCGCGTCGTAATCGCTGAAGACAACCCGCATGCCCTTCGCCAACGCGGCGATTCCCGCCAATCCGATTCCGCAACCAATCTCGAGCGCCGTGACATTGGTGGGCCATTCGGCATTCAGGATCGCACGGGCCATTGAAATTGATGCGGGCCAAAGATACGACCAATAAGGCATGTAGTCGTCCTCGACATTGGCGTCTTGAACTTGCGGATCCTCGAGAAATGCGTCGGGCACGGCCGGCAGCGTCAATCGAAACTGCCAGTTGTCGATTGTGATTGACTCGGTCGCCCAGCCGCCGGGTATTTCTGGAAGGGGTGCCAAAACTGTCTCCGTTCGGTTGCGCTTTTCGCAATCGGGCTAGGCGGGTCGTCTTTACTGATCGATTCCGATTAAGATTCCTTGGTCGACCGCGAATCTTGATTCACATTGATTTAACAAATTCGAACCGTCAAACGAAGGCTGACGAAGCACGGCTCTCATCCATGACCGGTGAAATCCTGATCTACGTCTGGGCGACACTCTTGCTGCTGGTGAATGTTGTTGCGTGGTGTTCCACGTTCGTGGCTCTGCCAGGTAACTGGATTATCTTGGCCGCGACGGCGATCTTTGCGGCGTTTGTGAGGAACGACGGCGTTGCCCCAATCGGTTGGACGATGGTGCTTGTCGTCGCGTTGCTGGCGACAACCGGTGAAGTAATCGAAGCGGTCGCGGGCGCGGCCGGAGCGGCGAAAAAGGGCGCAAGCCGGCGGGCCATGTTACTCGCGATCGTGGGCACTTTTGTGGGAAGCCTGTTAGGTGCTGCTCTGGGAACCTTCATTCCAATCCCGCTGGCCGGCACGGTCATCGGCGCTATCGGTGGAGGGGCAGCGGGGGCATTTGGCGGAGCCTATCTTGGTGAATGGTGGAAAGGCCGTTCGGCCGACGAACGACTCTCGATTAGCGTCGCCGCCATGGTCGGCCGACTGCTGGGAACGATGGGGAAGCTAATCGTCGGCGCCGTGATGGTGATCATTGTGACAATCGATTCCTTTGTTTGAGCCCTCAGCCCTCAGCCCTCAGCCCTCAGCCCTCAGCGGGTATTCGATCAATATTCCATATCCGCGGGCTTGCGCATCCTTGGGACGAAAGTTGGCGTGTAACGAAACGATTTTTGCTCCAGCAGTGAGATGGAAAGCTAAAACGGGATCGACTGGAATTCCCGATCCATTGTGCGTTGCCACGTAACTTTCAATATCTCGATCGGGGAATTTGTGAAATGCGACCGGTCGGGTGAATCCGACAATTCGTTTGATGCCGTCCATCGACCGGGCTCGCGTGATCTGTTCATCCACCAGCCGGCGTCCCAGGTTCAGGCCCTGAAACCGCCGTGCGACAGCCACTCCGACCAATTGGTACACATCACCGTTTGCATCGTGAGTTGCCGCGAACCGGCCAGAATCCGTGATCGCATCGTATGTTTGCGCTTGAAACAACTGCTGCCGCGAAATCCGTTGTGCGCTACACACGGCGATGATTCGGCCGTTCTCTTCGATCAAAAGCTGGCCGTTCGAAAACGTGTTGATTCGAGCCCGACAATCTGACTCGCTGCCCGCGAGCCCATCGGGCCAGCTTTCTCGTTCGACGGATGCCAACGCGGCGGCGTCATCGGCGGTTGCACAACGAATGATCATGATTCTCCCAACCACCGTTCCAAGACCGTACCGGCGTCTTGGCCGAGTTCCGGTACCGTATCCGAAAGCGGGACGGCATGTCCATTCATTCGAAACGGCGAGCCGGCGGTCAAGAACGAACCGTCATCTCCGTCGCTAAGCCGGTGCAGGATTTCACGTGACGCAACGTGCGGATCGTTGGCGACCTGTTCAATGGAACGAATCGGCGCCGCGGGAACTCCCGACTGATCCAAGCGTTCGAGCCAATGCGATTGTGTTTGCCGGCACAGGACCGTCCGCAGGCATTCCTCGAGTGCGTCGCAATTCTCCGTGCGCGCATCGTTTGTCGCGAAGCGAGAATCCTCGACAAACTGCGGACACTCCAAGACGTCGCACAGCTTTCGCCACAAGTTGTCGTTGCCCGCTGCAATGACGATCGGTTTGTCGGCCGTGTCGAATGCTTGAAACGGCGTAATCGACGGGTGTCGCGTTCCCAGCGGCACGGGCGACTCTCCGGAAACCGAAAACCGGCTGATCGCATTTTCCATCGCCGCAATTGTGCAATCGAGCATTGCCAAGTCGATCACCGTGCCTTCGCCAGTCACGTCACGATGCCGGATGGCCGAGACGACCGCGATCGCTCCGAACATCCCCGTCAGGATATCGCTGATCGATGTTCCCACTCGGACATTCTTACCGGGACCAGCCCCCGTGATGCTCATTAGACCGCTCATTGCCTGGATCACGACGTCATAGGCCGCGCGATTCGTGTCGAGTCCTTCATGCCCAAACCCCGACAACGAAGCATAAATCAGCCGCGGCTGAATTCTCTTGAGATCTTCATAACCGAGCCCGAAACCAGTCATTGTGCCAGCGCGAAAATTCTCGACAACAACATCCGTGCGACTCACCAGTTTCAGAAATGTTGGCCGGTCAGTATCGGATCGCAGGTCGAGAGCGATGCTTTTCTTGCCGCGATTCAGGCTCGCGAAATAGGCACTCTTTCCAGACGGCAAGAACGGCCCGAATTGGCGGGCATCGTCACCGACGTCCGGCTTTTCGACCTTAACGACATCCGCCCCCAGATCAGCCATAATCATCGTGCAATAGGGACCCGCCAAGACACGCGTGAGATCGAGAACGCGAATTCCGCGAAGTGGCAACGGATGAGATGTGTCCCGCGGCATGAGCGATTGCAGTTCCTAGAAACTTTGAAACAGCGACTTCCTTGTTTAACGGCTAGCCGCAGGCGTCGGAGAGCACCACCTGACACGCCGACGCCTGCGGCTAGCCGTTAAACAAAGTCACAGTCAAGCGTTGTCTCGTATGAAAATCACGATGTGGCGCTGTCCAACTAGCCATACATTTTGTGAGCCTGTTTGTAACTAATCCGATTCGCGAGAACGAATCCTCCCGACACTTTCTTGCCGTTCGGATCGACATAGACGCGGCCGGTCGGTCGAGCGCTGCCGGGCCGCACGTTCAAGACATGGATATTGAAGATAAATGCCGGTTCGGTCAGAGCCTTGAACCAGTGAATGTTGTCCTTGTAATCCGAGACGCTCGAACATTCTCCTGGTGAAAACTTTCGATCGATTGTCGGACGAATCAGAATCTTGTCTTGGCGATCTTCCAAACGGTCATAATGCCGCCCATGCAGGTCTCCTTTCAGAACCAGAAACGCGGTTGCCATGTTGTTGTGCCCGTGTGGCACAACCGAACGGCCTTTTTTCAATGCAAAAACCTGCTTGCCAAACACATAGCCCTTCGGCAATCCTTCGACTTCGGGGAACTTGAAACGCAGGCTCCGCGCACCGTTATCGACGAACTTAAGGTTCTTCGTCAGCCGTTCAAAATCGACTAATCCGAGAAGTTCCGCAAGATCGATGCGCTTGAACAGCTCTTCGGTTTTTTGTTGCCACGCAACTTGGCTCAGCCGTTGGTCCTTGACGTCATTCCCAAGCTCGTTCAATGAAGCCAACCACTTGGTCGTGATTGGTTTGACATCGTCCGCGAACGCATCGCATTGGCACAGCGTCTCAATCATCGAATAGGTCAGAAATGACCCGATCGTCGCTTTCGAAAACTCACGTCGGGAAAGATTGTCAGAATTCAGCATTGTTCTCGCCTTTCAATTCAAGACATCATGAGGGGGGAATTGACAGCCAATCAGAATCATCCCAGCAAGCCGACAGATCAATCAGCACGCGGTTGTTGTGAATTGCCCACTATTCTTTATCACTCGTCCGCAGTCCCAGTCGGCTTCTGACTTCGGAATCGGACAGGCCTCCTTCCGACTCCAACCGATGTTGCGAGCGTTCAAGGACAGCTTGGAATTTTGGGTTGATACTCAACAACAGGCTTTCCACATCCCGGTCGTCTATTGGCATGATTGCAGCAATCGTCTCGCCATTTTGCGTCAAAATCAAAGGTTCCCGGCTGCCTGACTGAACGTGAGGAGCCAACGCGGAAACTTCGGAAAGTTCGATGGTTTTCATAATTCGATTTTGGGAGAGATACTCTGCACGGTCAAATCTTGAGAATCGCACAATAGAGTTCGCGGGTAAAAACGGCAATTCGTGACACGAATGAGTCTACCTCAAAGGCCATGCCTTCATGTTATCCCGTTGGAATGTCCGCGAAAAGGCGATCTCCTGGAAACACACTGACGACCAAAGATCGTGAGTCCCAAACGCTTGCCGTACGATTCACACGTCAGTAGCCTGATTGGCCGCTTTCCAAACCAGACGTCATTCGGGAGTGACTGATGAAACGAGTCTGCGTGTTCTGTGGTTCGAAAGTTGGAACCAATGCGCAATATCGCGAGGCGGCCGTGGATCTTGGACGGATACTGGTTCGTCATCGATTCGGACTTGTCTTCGGCGGTGGCAGCGTCGGGCTGATGGGAGTCATCGCGGATTCCGTGCTATCCGAAGGCGGTGAAGTCGTCGGCGTCATCCCGGAACGTCTCGCGACGAAAGAACTGCTGCATCCCGAAGTTCCCGACATGCGAGTCGTGCATGATATGCACGCGCGCAAATCGCTGATGGCCGAGCTGTCAGACGCATTCGTTGCAATACCCGGAGGCCTCGGCACGTTCGAGGAATTCTTTGAAATCGTCACTTGGGCACAGCTCGGTTTCCATCGCAAGAATATCGGGTTACTGAACATCGCCGGTTTTTTCGATCCACTGGTGACATTGATCGATCATTCGATTCAAGAAGGATTCATCAAGGCCAAGAACCGGGATCTGATCATCGTTGACGACTGCCCGGAACGCCTTGTCGCTCGGCTGCAAGAGCATCAGATGCCGGCCGTCAAACAGTGGCTTGGTCCTATCGAGACATGATCGCCGCGGCGATGGCGAGGTTCTAGTTGCGAATCCCTATCGCCGTTGCCGTTGCGTAGGCGCGGCAGTGCGAGATGGTAATCAGCACCTCGTCGATCCCGAGCCTCCTGGCATGATCTCGAGCACCGCCGTGCAAATTGACGATTGGCCGGCCGCTGCTCTTCGATGTAATCTCGATGTCCTGCCAGCGAATTCCGCGGATAAAACCGGTTCCCAACGACTTCATCACGGCTTCCTTCGCCGCCCATCGGCCGGCGAAATGCTCATACGATTCTTTGCGCCGCTGACAGTAGCTGATCTCGTCATCGGTATAAACACGCCGCAGGAACATCTCACCGTGACGTTCGATCATCTTGCCGATGCGAACGATTTCGACGATATCGGTTCCAAGCCCAACGATCACGAGTAATTCCTTTGTACTGCAAATTATGGACTAATTGGCCGCGAGATCGCCGTCCACGGGATCGCAAGTTTGTCGCGTCCTGATGGCCACGATCACTCCGCCAATGGTTCCGAAAAACAACACCCACGGCCAGGGAACTGGCCAACCGGCGAGATGCCCCGAGGGACTACGGCGTCCCGTGCGGAATTTCAAGTAAGCGGCAAATCGAGTCGCGTCTTTGCTCAACTCATCAGTGAGCTGCTGTCGTTGATCTTTCGATCCCTCGCCCACATTGTTGAATTGTTTGATTTTCAGGTGACCTTTCGTCGCTGCCGCATACTGTTTTCTGATCGACTTTGCATAAAGCCGATGTGATTCGGCCGCGAGCCCAATAAGACTGCAGAAGATCAAAACGGCAGAGCCAATGGTGAATGTCTTTCCGCGATTGCATCGGACATAGTTGGCCACACGGCCGACGATCCAGCCGCCGACTAACGCAATTCCCAACGCGAACAACCCCAGTACTTTCAAACGACTCGGTGCATGCACGGCGGCCAGAGTCAGCACCGTGATCGACAAACCGCTCAAGAGAATCCATTGAAAGCTGGTTTGTAAGCCGCTCGGCAAATCAGGCGTCAATTTCTCGGACATTTCAATCGCCAATCGGATCTGATCGCGTCGAAAGGCCACAGGCGCTGCGGACCCGATCGAGTACTTCGCGGCCCTTTTCGCGAGCGGCCTTGGCTCCGGCTTGAAGAACATCTTCGAGTGTATCCGGCTGATGAACCAATGCTTCGCGCCGCTCTCGGGCTTCGGCGAAATATTCCGTCGCGGCTTCGAACAGCATCTTTTTTGCGTCGCCGTATCCCATTCCACCCGCTCGATACTTCCCCGCAAGATCCTGTTGTTGCTGCTCGCTGGCAAACAATTTGTAGAGCGTAAACACCGAACACGTTGCGGGATCCTTCGGATCGTCAACCGGAGTCGAATCGGTTTTGATCGACATGATTTTCTTGCGGATTTTCTTCGGCGTCTCAAATAGTTCAATCACGTTGTCGTAACTCTTCGACATTTTCTCGCCATCAGTTCCGGGAACTTTCGCGGTGCTGTCGAGGACGCGGGCTTCCGGCAAAACCAATGTCTCGCCGTAGATCGAATTAAACCGCTGTGCGATGTCGCGAGTCACCTCGATGTGTTGAACCTGGTCGACTCCGACCGGCACGATATCGCTGTCGTACATCAGGATGTCAGCCGCCATCAAAACGGGATACGTAAACAATCCGGCGTCAGCGGTTAAGCCACGGGATTTCTTGTCTTTGTAGGCGTGGCATTTTTCCAACAGACTCATGTTCGTGACCGTCATTAGCAGCCACGTCAACTCAGAGATTTCCGGCACGTCTGATTGTCGGAAGAGTGCCGCTTGATTCGGGTCAAGTCCCAACGCCAACAGATTCAGCGACGCG
>CAUZVF010000090.1:0-9942 GCA_963582955.1 Planctomycetota bacterium | reverse complement strand
CTGCAACTCTGACTCTTGATGGACAACAATTCGAACTTCCCGTCGTCGAAGGCTCGGAGGCCGAAAAGGCCGTCGATATCACGAAAATCCGGGCACAGTCGGGATACATCACACTGGATTCCGGATATGGCAACACGGGGTCGTGCCAGAGTTCCATCTGTTTTATCAATGGTGAACAGGGAATCTTGCGCTATCGTGGCTATCCGATCGAACAGTTGGCCGAGAATGCGACATTTCCCGAAGTTAGCTATTTGCTGGTCTTCGGAGAATTGCCGAATCAACAGCAGTTGCAGGAATTTCGTAACAACTTGACCTACCACAGCATGATCCACGAGGACATGAAGAAGTTCTTCGAGGGTTATCCTCCGACAGCTCATCCGATGGCGATTCTTTCGTCGATGGTCACGTCTTTGTCGACGTACTATCCCGATGACGACGACGACGACGACATCATTCGTCTGCTGGCCAAAGTAAAAACGATCGCGTCGTATGCGTACAAGAAAACGATCGGACAACCGTTTATCTATCCGCGAAACGATCTGTCGTACAGCGCCAACTTCTTGCACATGATGTTCGCCGTTCCGGCGGAAGAGTATGTCGTGCCGCAAGTGATGATCGATGCAATGAATGTGTTATTGATTTTGCACGCCGATCACGAACAAAACTGCAGCACCTCGACCGTCCGCATGGTTGGCAGCAGCCAAGCCAATCTGTATGCGTCGATTGCCGCCGGCATAAGTGCCTTGTCGGGGCCGCTGCACGGCGGAGCCAACCAAGCCGTCCTGGAAATGCTCGACATGATCCGGGCCGACGGCGGCGACTATAAGAAATATGTCAACATGGCGAAGGACCGTGATTCAGACTTCCGCATGATGGGCTTCGGCCATCGGGTCTACAAAAACTTCGATCCGCGTGCAAAAATCCTCAAGAAATGCTGTGACGAAGTCCTCAGCAAGATGGGAATTACCGATCCCTTGCTCGATATCGCGAAGAATCTGGAGGAAATCGCGCTGAACGACGAATACTTTGTTGAACGGAAACTCTACCCGAATGTCGACTTTTATAGTGGGGTTTTGTACCGAGCGATGGGGATTCCGACGAATATGTTTACCGTCATGTTTGCGCTGGGACGCTTGCCAGGATGGATCGGCCATTGGAAAGAACTTCGGGATGATAGCAGCCGTATCAATCGGCCCCGGCAAATCTATGTTGGTGAAAACGAACGATCGTATGTGCCTGTCGACCAGCGGTAGTTGCCGGTTTCACGGTTCCAATGCAAAGGAAACCAAGCAAACGTCGTCGCGCTGGCTTGTTCCTTGTCGAAATAACCGCACGTCGTTCAGGATCGCCTCGCCGGTCTGTTCCGCATCTCCAGACGTCGCCGCCATGACTTCACGAAGTCGCTGATTGCCATACAATTCCTTGTTCGAATTGACGGCTTCACTGATTCCGTCTGTATAGACGAGTACGGCGTCTCCGGGCTTCAATTGCACGTTGAGCTGCAAATATGTTTGATTCGGTTCGAATCCAAGCGGCGTGCCACCCGTGTCGACTCCCAAGAGTTCTATCTGTCCCGTTTCGGAACTGCGGAGCAACGGCGGCACATGCCCGGCGTTGACAACGACGATCTCGTCCTTGTTCGGGTCGAGCACGCACAACGCGAATGTGATGAACCGGCCATCCAAAACCTCTGTCGACAGATGACGATTCAATTGCTTGACCGCTTCGGCCGGAGTTGAATTGGTAACCAGCCGATATCGCACTTCCGCACAAAATTGGGCCATCAACAGCGCCGCGGAAACTCCGTGTCCGGCCACGTCTCCCAGAGCGATCGCCAAGCGTTCTCCCGGCAATTCAATGTAACCGTAATAGTCACCACCAATCTCGTCGACGGCGTTGTAATAGTCGAAGAAGGAATAACGTGGCACGTCGGGCCGCTTGCGCGGCAAGAGGCGCATCTGAACTTCCCGAGCCGTCGCCAATTTGTGGCCATGACGTTCAAGTTGCAGTTGTGTTGCATGCAGCTTGGCATTCTCGACCGCTTGCCCCGCAAGGATGGCGACGTTGACCAATACTTCGAGATCCTCGGGCACGAATCTCTCGCTGAGATCTTGCGTCTCGATCTGAATAATTCCCAACGGCGGACTCGACGGAGCCATCAGCGGAACACACATCACCGAACGGATTCCCAGATTCATGACCGATTCGCTCGCCTTGAACCGATCGTCATGCGACGCGTCGGCGCTGAGAATCGCCTGTCCGTCTGACATGACCTTTTGAGTGATCGTACGGCTGATCGAACGCCGCCCCGCGCTGGAATCATCGGAATCGTCGTCGGGTTTGATAACCCGTGGGATTAGTTTTCCATTCGGGCCGTCGGCCAGCAAGATGTAACCACGTTCGGCCTGGGGGAAAATTCGAAAGATGCTGTCCATGATCGTCGGCAGCACTTGGTTCATGTCGAGCGAACTGCCGAGGCTCTTTGAAATTTCGAGCATCGCGTCCAGCTTGACCGCCGCATTGCCCTTCGTCTTGCGGTGCGTGGATTTCTCGACATCGACCACGGTCAGAATCGTCGAAGAATGTTCGAGAACTTCGTCGTCGGCGAGCAAGAAGTCGTCGACAGCGTCGTTGGAACCTTCCGCAGCCGCACCGGTACGCGGACGGTCGGGATCGTGGAACAGAATCAGAATACCTTCGATGTGAATCTGATCGCCATCAGCCAGCAGGCTTCGTGAGTCGATCCGTTTGCCGTTCAGGAAAGTCCCGTTCTGGCTGTTTAAGTCCTCGATGTAATAACCATCACTTTCTTCGAGGAGCCGAATGTGCTTGCGCGAAACTTGACTCTCCGGAAGCACGATTTCGCAAGTCGGATGACGCCCGATGACGGATTCGTAACGAATCAACTGGTGAATTTGGCCGGCATTGTGGCCGGCGACGATCTCTAAACTGGCCATCTCTCAACTTTCGGTTCTTACGCGGCCCGCTTGGTCCAAGACGCCCGATTTCAACGGGATTACGACATGCCAAACCTCTTCAGTTTGGTCAAAATTCAAGATTTCTGCTTCGCACAGGCCTCTCGATACAACCGTATCCACTCACTATCTCTGATTTTCCGTCAGTATACCACATCGCAGTGAACTCGCGAACAATGAAATAGACGCGTGGCGGGAAGCCTCTCTCGTTTTTTCTTCATACCGTTTCTTTCACATGAACTATCAGCAAAGACGTTACAGGAGCGGAAAATGTTGAAAAAACGATTTCAAAGCAGCGGGTGGTTGGGAAGAAACCCAGTTTAACTGTCCGATCCGGTAAGCCGCGACAACCGCCGGAATGGTCGCCGCAGTCGCAGGAATTCCGTCGAATCACATCGTTGCCTGTTTTCTTGCGATTACAAATTCAGCAACCGGCCGCGTACTCCTCGTTATCCGCAAGATGCTGTACTTCTTGGCTTTTTCGTTGGCAAGACTCACCTTTCCAAGAACCACCAAATCTGATACCTGAACGGCTCACTTCAACTCATTTCTCGCTGGCGGTGAGTCTGCCGCACGAACTCTCCACATCCTCTCGCTTGCCAGTTTATTGGCAACGATATCTCAGGAACTGGTTCTGTGAAACGACCCGGCTGGCGGCCGATACGAAACGGCGTCCAATATCGCTATCGAGCTGCGGGGATCAGTGTCCGCCGCGGGTTTTACCACATCATGGTTTGTATCCGGAAGTTGCCTTCCTGGATCGTCCCGGCAGGCACCGGCCTGATGGCTATCGTGCTAATGCTGTTGTTGTTTCTGGGCGAAACTCCTGCCGAAAGCAGCCGACTTGAACTTGTTAAATCGGAACCCGGCACGGAAAACCAAGTCGAGGACCAAGCCGGCACGAGTCAGCCTGATCCATTCGCCGAAACAGATACCGAACGCGAACTACATAAGAATGAACCGGCCGACACATCGTTCGGAAGGTTTATCGGACCAGCAAACGAAGAATCCGCCGTTGAAGAGCAAACCGTCTCAGAGCCGGCGGACGTTGCAAGCCTGCCGATTGAAACGGCCGCGAGCCCATGGAATGATCTCAAGACTGGCGAGCCGGCCACTGCGGAACGCATCGAAGTTGCGTTGCAACCAGAACTCGCTCTCGATTCCTTGATGTTTCGGATAGAAATGAACCCCTTCTCGGGTTCGGCGAGTGGATCCGATGAACTGTTTGCAGTGAGTTCGCGCGACGCGGCAGCCCAAGAATTTAGGCGGCCGATTAATGATGTCGATGTTGGCTTTGAGTTTAACGAGGATTCCACTCTCGTCACTGACGATCGTCTTTGGATTCACTTCAAACCAGACCGTCACGCCAAACTGGTTGTCCCCGCCGGGTATGAAAGTCAATTCAAGCGGGATTCCGTGGTGGTAACGACGAACCCGCCGGCGTCGGGCGGCAATCAGCCGGAGACTCCGCAGAAACGAATTGACATTTCAATTTCACGAAACGCCGACGATGAGCTGGGTCTGAATCAGTTGTCAACTTACTTCTTATTTGTCGAGAACCATTCCGATTCGGTCATTGAAGAAGTTTCGGTGGACGAGCATGTTCCCGCGAATTATCGGATCGTCGAGGTAGTTCCAGAGGCGGATTTTGATTCCAGGATCCTAAATTGGAAACTCCGTAATTTGTACCCCAACGAGAAGCGGCAACTTTCGATAAAAGTCTTTGCATTGGCTGAGGGCGAGTTCAGGAATTCGGCCGTGATGAAAACGTCGGCCGCCGTTGTCCAGCAAACTTCGGTGAGAGAAATGAAAACGCAATTGGCCATCAACGGCCCCCAGAGCGTGCCGGCCGGCCGGATGGTTTCTTTCGAATTTGATATCGAAAATTCCGGGCCGGCCACCGTTCCCTCGGCGACGCTGCGAGTCACACTTTCGGACAATCTCAACCATCGCGGTCATCGCAAACTCGTCTATCCCGTCAACTCGCTCGCTGCTGGTGAAAGCCGTACCGCAATTCTTAGTGTCCGGGCCGAGTCGATGGGAACCGGCGTCGCCCAGGCCGAACTCGTCATCGGCCCGTCCGTTTTGATTACAAAGTCAAAACAGATCGCGATCGTCAAAGCTGCTGCGAAACGAAATCCGGCGACGCCAACCAGAGCGAATTCATGCCGATGCTCGGCATCTTGGTCTCCGACGCTCGTCCGTTGATTCGCGCCGTCGCAAGTCATCCAAACCGTAATCGCCCATCGCCACTCTGGCATTCACGCTAGCCTGCTGTGGATGCCGCGCCCGTTCACTCGAAAACTACGACACTTCCGCTTGCGGTTTTGTTGCGTTTTGGGAAGATGAGCATACAACGCTCAAGAGACGATTCGGGCGAGTTCTCAATCGAGAAAACAAAATCAACAAGGCGACAAGAAATGGCGAAGACCTATCGAGTTGGCATCATCGGGCGCACCGGAAAGGGCAACTTTGGCCACGGGCTGGACGTCGTGTGGAAGGCCGCGCCGAATGTTGAAGTTGTTGCGGTTGCCGACGACAACAAATCGGCTCTGGCGGGCGCTGTTGAACGCACGAGTGCCGGCAAAGGATACAACGACTATCGCGAAATGCTCGAAAAGGAACAGCTCGATATCGTCTCGATCAGCCAGCGGTGGATCGACAGGCATTATGAAATGGTGCTGGCTGCTGCCGAGCATGGATGCCACATCTACATGGAAAAACCGTTTTGCCGCACAATGAAAGAAGCCGATGCAATGGTTGATGCGTGCGAAATGCGGCATCTGAAACTCGCGATCGCTCATGGAAACCGTTACACGCCGCAGTTGCCGATTGCGAAGAAGCTGATCAAGGACGGCGAAATCGGCAACGTACTGGAAATCCGCGCCCGCGGCAAAGAGGACAGCCGACGTGGCGGCGGCGAAGATTTGTGGGTGTTGGGAACCCACATGCTCGATCTGATGCGGGCGTTCGCTGGTGATGTGGAGTCTTGTTACGCGACTGTTTTCGAGAAAGGACATCCCGTCGCACAATCGGACGTTAAGGAAGGCAATGAGGGGATCGGCCCGCTGGCCGGAGACGCGATCGATGCAACATACGCGTTTAAGAATGGGATTACGGGCTATTTCAATTCGCACCGCGGACAAGCGGGAAGTCCGTCACGGTTTGGCCTCAAGGTTTTCGGATCGAAGGGCGTGATTGAATTCCAATCGGGATACTTGCGAACGGCATATTTGCTGAAAGATTCTTCATGGTCACCGGGACGTTCGGGCGGCAAGTGGGTTCCCATTTCCTCGAACGGCGTCGGCAAACCGGAAACCCGGTCATCACCGCATCGTGCCAATCTTGTGGCTGTTGCCGATCTGATCGAGGCAATCGAAAAAGACCGGCAACCAATCAGCAGTGCCTACGATGGTCGCGCGGCGACCGAAATGATCGTCGCCGTCTTCGAGTCACATCGCCAACGTGGGCCGGTCGCCATTCCGCTCGAAAATCGTGATAACCCGTTGACGATGCTTAAGTGAGTCTTCAAATCCCACGGAATTCGCAGTCTGATAATTCAATCCCAACTGTCCCGGCATCGATGGGGATCAGGCGCTAATGTCGTGATTGTCATCTTGCGCACGGCGTTTGACGAGCGTGACTTCATTGCCGACGTCGTTGTAACTGACCTCGTCGAGAAACGCCCGCATCAAAAGGATGCCGCGACCGCTGGGCTTGCTCATGTTTTCGGGATCGCCCGGATCGGGGATGCTCGTCACATCAAACCCATGTCCTTCGTCGCGAATAATGAACCGGGCTTCACCACGGGTCATGAACTCGGTGACATGGATTTTGCGTTCTTGATAGGGCGACTTTGTGCGACGTTCCTTGGCCAATCCATAATAAATGCGGTCGTCGTCTTCGCGTAGCTTCGAATCGAGTTCGAGATTTCCGTGGTACAAGGCGTTGACTAACGCTTCGTCAAGTGCGACTCCGACTCGCAGCCAATCGCTTTCGTCACAAACGTCAAACAGTTTCAGACTGGCTTGTAAACGGTTCAACAGCGTGGGCAGCAGCGACGGATCGTTGTCCAGCACGAACTTCGATTCGCTCTCGGCCATGCATTCGAGAAGTCGCGTGGCATTCCGCGTGCGGTCGGCGACATCAAGCACACGGCTAAGAGCTTCTTCCAGGTTTTGCACAACGGATTGTTTGGGAACGTAGCTGGCAGCACCGTTCTGTAACGCCTGGACCGCGATTTCTTCGTTGCCTTCACTCGTCATCAAGACGACCGGCAGACCTGGGAAACGGTCCTTGACGTTGGAAATCAGATCCAGTCCGCCCATTTCCGGCATTTGCAGGTCGGTCAGCACCAGATCGGCCACTTGTTGCTCCAATTGCTCCAACGCGTCGAGGCCGTTGTCGGCAAATCTGACTTGCCAGTCCTCATTCTTGGTGAGCAATCCGCCAACTAAACGGCGTGAATCAGCGGAATCATCTACGACAAGTACATTCGTCATCGGAATCGACCTCATATCCGGAAGCTTCGGCACACACATCCACTTGCACGCGCGAGTTTTCACTCATTGCGCTGTATCTAGCATTCGAAATGGCGTGCAGCCAGAACTTTGCACGAGATCGGTGCATCTTTTGTTAGGTCGTTCGCGTGGAACTCGGATCTCAAGACCTTGTCAGAATTTGCCGGCCGCGTCGATTGCATCGAAGCGGGCAATCGTGAGAGCAGTTTTTGTTGACGGCCGGCATCATGGGTTGCTTCCGTGAAACATCCCGAAAATATTCGTATTTTTCTTAAAGAAAACTGCTTGACCCGTTGGTTGTTTGACCTAGTTTTCGGTAGTGAGAGTTGATCGAGAAGTGGTTCGATACTACCAGAAAGAGAGAAAAACCATGAAGAACTTCGCAAACAGTGTCAAACGTTTTTTGGTTTCGGAAGATGGCCCGACGGCTGTTGAATACGCCGTGATGTTGGCCCTCATCGTTATCGTTTGTCTGACGGCCATTCAGGCGATCGGCACAAACGCCAACGCCAAGTTCCAAGAATCGGCTGACGCGTTGACCTAAGATCGCGTTACCGCGAACAAATGCCTGGACTGTTCTTCGAACAGTCCAGGTTTTTTTGTGCGCGTCGCGTGTGACTCAATCAAAACATGCCCGGACAGATATATTGTATTGCCCGGGCAGTTTCTTACTTGAACGACAAGCTAATTCTGTCGCCCGCGATTCTGAAGCCGCACATGGATTCATGGAATCATTCGGGACAGAATCCTGCTACCGCAGAATCTCGAACAGATTGCTCCGCTGGTCCGTCCAAAGAATGCCGTGCGTCGACGGAGTTGCGAATGAAGCCGTCGACAATCCTGGCTGACGGCCAGAACGGTTCACGAGCATCATCCACAAACAAGTGTTGGTGCCCAACTCGCGATCCCGCTTCGTCAAGAGCCGAGCGACATCCATTTGATAATGATGTGTGAGACCATCGACCACGGGCCGCAAATCAAAGTGCAAGTTTGATATGTGGAGCGCCAGAATTCCGTCCGGTTTCAAATGACGCCGGTAGACCGCGAACGCTTCCTTGGTCAGAAGATGTGTTGGAATGGCATCGCCGGAAAACGCATCGAGTACCAAGATATCGAAGTCTTGTGACTCTTCGTGTTCCAACGACAGTCGGGCGTCTCCAAGAACAGTCTCAATCCGCGCCGGACTATCTTTCATGAATGAAAAGTACCGATGCGCCAAATGGATCACATCACGGTTGATTTCATAGAAGCGAATCGTATCACGCGATTGTCCATAGGCGGCCAATGTGCCCGCGCCTAGGCCAACAACACCAATGTGGCGCGGCTGACCGGCTTTGTACGACCGCAGCGTCACGCCGACACCAGATTGACGGCCATAGTACGTCGTCGGCCACTTGTGCTTCGATTTGTCCACAAACTGCATACCGTGAATGATGTTTCCGTGTTTCATTTCGAACCGGTGCTGTTGGGGATCGTCCGCGTCAACCTCGGAGATCCGCAGCACGCCATAGAAATTGCGTCGGACTTCGATCGGCCGTTTGATCATGACTCCGGCCTGAGCCGTTAGGGCGACTGCCAGCGCCGATGTCAGCAACAGCATCACGCACCAAGCCCAACGAGGCTGGCCGCCGTAGAAAATCCACTGGCGATCGCGAAAGAACACAGCCAGCGTCAGCACGATGCTGGCCAGAACGGCGAGGTGCAGTTCCAGGTACGCCGGAAAAACTGCCGGAGCAATCAGTCCCACGAAGATTCCACCACCGGCTCCGCCCGCGGATATCGTCAAATAGAACGAGGTCAACCGTTTGGGACTCGGCTTGAGCAACGCTAGCTCACCGTGGCACACCATGCAGCAAAGGAACAGTGCCGAGAAATAGACCAGCACTTGTGTGTAAAGGACGACCCCCGACCCTTTGATCAAGACAGTCGTCACGCATGCCATCGACAACGCCAGAGCCGCCGTGAACATCGCACGAGAATACCACCGATCGCTGTCAAAACATAAAATGAATGACATCAAATACAACGTTAGCGGCAAGATCCATAAGAACGGAATTGAAGCCACATCAAGGCATACCTGATTCGTGGTAGCCAACAACATCGTCGACGGAACCATCGCCAGAGCAAACCACAAGACCTTGGTGCCGATCGACGGCGGAAGATCGGCATGGGATTCACTCGCATCAACCCGCGTGTCGGAAATCGGATGCTCGGGCAATCTACCGATTCTTACAGCGCAAATCGCACAAGCGACGGCGAACAGAAGGAACAAAGCCGACCAAATTGTTGCCTGATCGCCGATATCCAAAGTTGTCTCGACCACGAATGGATAAGACACGAGCGCCAGCAACGATCCAATGTTCGACAATGCATACAACCTGTACGGTGACTGTCCCGGGTGCCGCCGGATGAACCAGCGTTGCAACAAGGGCCCCGTTGACGACAAG
>CAUZVF010000089.1:0-10051 GCA_963582955.1 Planctomycetota bacterium | reverse complement strand
TTTCAACAGCCATGCGGACGGCCGATGAAAAACGGAGTGCTGCGATCGTCTACATTGGCGATGGAATGAGTACGGCGAATCTGATCGAGTCACCAAAGCTGAAGTCAATTTTGGATCGACTTGTCGAGCGTCAACTCCCATTTATCGGATACGCGGTTGGTCCGCAGACCGATTTGAAATTGCTGGGGCTGTTGGCTCAACACACTGGCGGGCTCGTCATGTTCGACCAGAAGGAAGAATCGGTAGAGGAAATCTCGGCGATCGGAACTCGATTGGTGTCGGCCGCGACGGCTTCGGTATTTTATCCCAACACGATTTCTCTTGGTGGAATTGATGGAAAGTTAGTTCCCGATGTTGCTTTGCCGGTCCGCGGTGATCGGCACACGGTTTATCTTGGCAAAGGAACTGTCAGTGAACCGGCAACCGTGGCGGTCACGGGGCAAGCGAATGGCGAAGAGATCACTCTGCGATGGCAGGTGTCGCCCAAGAAACCACTCTCGGACAATACTTATATTGCCGCGTTGTGGAATCAGTCACGAAAAGAAAATGAACTCAGTCCCGTGGCCGGCAAGAGCATGCTGATTGCCGCCCGAGACTCGTTTGACCGGCGAATTGATAGCCTGCTGGCGCAAGGCCGTCGGGCACACATGGCACGCGATGTGAATCGCGCCGAAAACCTCGCATTGGCCGTCGAACAATTCGATCCGGGCAATATCCGCGGACGTGACTTGTTGGCCAAAACCAACAAACTCAAAGTCCGGCTCGTTAGTCAGGCACAAGGCGGAAACACCGACGTGTTTGCGAATTCGGACGAGGATGCGACGTCAGACGTGCCTGCCGTCAAGAATGACGATGAGCTAAGCCAAGTGGAAGCCCTGCGTGATATCAAAGCCCAAAGAATTCGGCTGCAAGTATCGCGTGCGATTGAAGAAGCGAGGCAACTCGGAACCGATGATCCGGATGCGGCGCTGACTCTTTTGAAACAAACCGACGGCTTCGTCCGTTTGACATCGGATATTGACCCCGACGTGGTTCGCCAATTGCGGAAACGCTTACGCGGTGTCATGTCCGACATTTCGATCCAAAAGGAGACTCGGAATCAATCACGTCTGTTGGTTCAAGAAAGCAATGCGTTGAAACTCGCACAACGACGATTGATCGATCGATGGGAACTTGACAATGAAGAACTTGAGACGCTGATTGATCGGGTTCGATCGCTACTCGCCGAGGGCGTCCGCGGAAACGACAACGCATACCGCGAGGCTGAAGAGGTTGCTCGGGCGGCAAACTCGTTACGCCCGGGAAATGGCCCGGCAACGGCGGCACAGTTCAATGCCGAAGCGGCAACGCAATTGAACCTCGCCTACCGCTGGCGCGATTTGCGGGCGAATCGTTGGCTGGAAACGCTCGAACAAGTCGAGATCTCACATGTACCCTTCCCTGATGAACCGCCGATTCGATATCCACCGGCGGAAGTCTGGAAGGCGATGACCGAAATGAGAAGGAAATGGTCATCCGTTGATTTGCACAAGTCGTCTCCCGCGGAAGAAAGGATTCTTGTGGCCCTTGACGAAGATACCGAAATTGAGTTCACGGACACGCCACTGGTCGACGCGATGGAGTTCTTGTCGGAACTGCACAACATCACCATCATTCTTGACGAGGAGGCTCTGCGCGAAGATGGCATCTCGCCCGACGAACCTTTGAATCGGATTTTGTCCGGTATCAGCCTTCGTAGCGCGTTGAAGATTTTGCTTGACGAATATGGTCTCACCTACATGATCAAGGATGAGGTCATGTATATCACAACGATCCTCGAGGCGGAGGCTCCCGAGAATCGCACGACCCGTGTGTATCCCGTTGGCGATCTCGTCGTGCCTATTGTCACGCCGTCTGGAGGCGGTGGCGGCCAGCAAGGTGGTGGCCAGCAAGGTGGTGGCCAGCAAGGCGGCGGTCAGCAAGGCGGTGGCGGTGGCTTATTCAGTGTTCCGCCAGCCAAGCTGCCAACGCGGTCGTCGACCAAGACATCTGACGATCGGGTTGGCGCCATCTTCGACGAAATCCTGAACGGAAAGAAGAACGATTCGGTCAAAAAAAAACCGTAGACCCAAAGCCTAAGGCGCCTGCGGGCAAGTCGGAATCGCGAAAAACCAGGAATGAGTTTAAGAAGGGGAATTCAGGGAAACCGGGTTCTCCTTCTTCTGCGCGCCAGCGGCCAAAACAAGTCATGCAACGGATGTTGACAAAGTCACGCGGACGGAACTTGGCCGATGTGTGGGACGAGTTCTTTCTGAACGAAAAGCCGGATGCACGACTGACGGCACATCTGATTCTTCAACTTCATAATTCAAAACAGCATGAACATGTCGTCGCGTCCATTGAATCCGCGCTGATCAATACTGGGCATTCGCAACCGTGGATGTATGAAGTGCTGGCGCTATCGATGCGAATCACCGGGCGGCCAAAGAAAGAAATCGAGCGAGTCTTGCAGTCCCCTCTCGACTTCAATGGGACACACGTTAGCAGCATCCTGTATTCCGCCGCTCATTTGACACGTTTTCAGGCATACGATCGGGCGCTGCATTTTTATCGCCAAGCGGCCCGTCTGGCGCCGCATCGCCACGAATCCTATATTCTGGGAATGCGGCTGGCACGGCGAATCAAGAACTACGACGGCATCCAATGGGGTGCCACCGAAGTTCTGAAACACGTATGGTCTCGCGACTATCAAAAGCTGCACCAAGAAGCTGAAAACGCGGCGCTTGATGCTCAGGATGAACTCCGTAAGGCGGGAAAGCCGGAAGCGGCCGCAGCCTTGGAAGCAGCAATGAAAAAATCACGGCAACGTGATTTGCTGCTGCGGCTGACATGGAGTGGCGTTGGCGACCTTGATCTGAATGTCGAAGAACCCGTCGGTTCGATTTGCTCGGTCGAAACACCACTCACTCAAGGCGGCGGAGCACACTTGCACGACGGATACGGCCCCTATCAAGATAACTGTTTTGAAGAGTATGTCTGTGCGTTCGCATTTCCGGGCGACTACCGCGTGAAGATCAGACACGTCGGCGGCAACATTGTCGGAAAGCGGGCCAAACTATCGATCACTCGCTACAAAGGGACTCCCAACGAAACCACGCGGATACACACGATCGCAATCGGTGCCAACGACAAAGTTGTACGTCTGACGTTGCCGCGGGGCCGTCGCGAAGGAATCACGCAGGTCGCCGTGCGTGATGAGAAACTACTTAGAGCAGTCGGACTTGCAGAACGCGTTGGGAAAAAATCTGGCAGCCGTGTGGCCGCACGTCAGTTTGCCAAGTCACGAAGGCGAACGCGAAGGAACGGCAGAGGTGTTGGATTTCAACCGATTATTCAGTTCATCGAAGAAGGAGCCCAGATGACTGCCAGTGCGATCATTTCCGCGGACCGCCGTTATGTTCGAATCAGCGTCGTTCCCCGGTTCAGTACAATTACTGATGTCTTTCAATTTTCGTTTCAACAGGGCGCGGGGGGAGGCAATCAAGGCGGTGGTGGTGGAAATCAGGGCGGCAGTGGAGGCAACCAAGGCGGTGGCGGAGGCAATCAGCCATAGCGTTGTTGTTCAACTAGTGGGTGAAGTCGACGACGACCATGCAAATATTTCCTGTCATCACACGCTGAATTCAGAATCGTATTGGCTGATCGGCTCGATTGAAATAGAATTCGCGCCGCCGGAATCGATCCGCGTGCATGGGCCAAAGGCTAGCGGGAAGCGTTAGCTTCCTAGTTCGGATTCCGTCTAAAAATGCGGATCGACTGGGAAGGAAGCGGCGGGGCCGCAGCCAGGAAGCTAACGCTCGCCGCTAAATCAGCGCCTCTCGCTCTTGTGCCCAAGCGATTCTTGCGATCAAGGGAAAGTGAGTTCGCAAATACTCAAGGACGAAACGATGCGAATTAGAAACTCATTTCTCGCCTTGGCTGGTGTTTTCATCGCCGGTTGTCTTTTCAACGATTCATTGAGCGAATTGAAATCGCCAAATGCTCATCAACGACCGAGTCGAGAATCCGAAATTCTCTCGGATTCAGAACGGGAGATTGACTTGTCCGTCGATTTACCATTGCAGGAAACAAGCGAAGTAGTAGCGACAAATCCTCCCATGTCTCGCTGGCCGGAGCTTGTGGGAAAGAGGATTGCACTCCACGGGCCGGCCTACGGTCCGCTACCCAGGGTTGTTTGCAAATTCACTGATACTCATGGGAATGAAGCCCGCTTGTTGGTGATTGTGCCCAGTGACAAATCAATCCAACGCCGATATATCGAAAACTCCGCCAAGACAGGAATGCAAATTGGCCCAATTCACGTTGAAGGCATTTTGCAAAACGTCCATATGCCAGCGCACGGAGGACAGCAAGGTAACCGGTGGCGCCCAGAGGCAATGGATCACTTTTTCGTCATGGCGACGCAGTTCATCTATCTTAATGCAGTCGCGCAGAAGTCAGAGCGTCAAACTTCAACGGACTGATGGCCGCGTGTTGGCATTCCAGTCTGCTCTTTGATGCTGTAGGTGTCGCTGTCGCGGCCTGTGTAGGCGACGATCAGTTCAGCGAGCAAGCCCAGCGAGATCGCTTGGCCTCCCAACAGCGTTGCCGCCACGGAGTATGCCAGCAGTGGGCGATTACCGATTGGTTCGAATCCCATGTTGAACATGTTGGTCAGAATCCAAACGACGGTTAACCCGGCGAGTCCCAGAATTCCCAGACCGAAAAACAACAGTCCGAGTGCTCCCAGCATGTGCTGTGGCCGGTAACCAAAACCGGTCAGAAACTTCACCGTCAGCAGGTCAAGGAAGCCGCGCAGAAACCGTCGGATTCCGTATTTCGACCGGCCAAACTTCCGTTTTCGATGATTCACAGCGATTTCGGTGACGCGAAAACCGCGAGAAAATGCCAGGACTGGGATGAAACGGTGCAACTCGCCGTAGATGCGGACTTCGGAATTCACCTCGGACCGAAACAGCTTGAATCCGCAGTTGTGGTCGTGCAGTTTCAAACCCGTCAGCCTGCCAACCATCCAATTGAAGACCTTGCTGGGGAAAACCTTGTGCCACGGATCGAGCCTCCGTTGCTTCCAACCGTTGACGACGTCGAAACCTTCTTCCAGCTTGGCCAAAAGATTGGGGATTTCGGCCGGATCGTCCTGCAGGTCGGCGTCCATCATCATTGTCAGATCACCGCGTGCCGCATTCATGCCGGCCGTCAATGCCGCCGCCTTGCCAAAGTTCCGGCGAAAACGAATACCGGTGACATGCGCATGCTCGCCGGCCAGTTGCTGAATGGTCTTCCACGAATCGTCGGTCGAACCATCGTCGACGAAGATTAACTCGAACACAACGTCGTTGCCGTTGCACGTCGAACTGACCTGCGCGAGCAATTCGCGCAGGCTGTCAGTTTCGTTCAATACGGGAACAACGATCGACAACATCAGTCGTGTGAGTTCTCTGTGACAGGTTTCAGATTCTGGGGCCGTACCAAATAGTATAAGGCACCGGCCGAAACGATTTCAGCCAATAACCAGACGAGCCGCAGCAAGCCAGTTGCCACGACGGCTTGCTGCCCGGTGATGGACGGCTGAGTGCTGAGTACTTCGATCAAAATGAACTCACGCGGCCCCAGGCCTCCGGGTGCAAAAATCACGAAAAAACCCACCGCAACCGCGAGCGATATTGCTCCCGTCCAGACCGGCCAATCCGAGAAGTCCAAGGGAGTCGCCGAGATTCCGCGCAACGTCAATCCAAGACTTAATCCATGACACGACCACGCCAGTACGAATGCTATCACTCCGGACGTTAGCAACCGCGTATCGATGTGAATGTCGATGTTGGATTCGGGATCCTCTAAGTCGCGCGGCGCGAACCGCATCGCAAGACCCGTAAAAAGTCGAGAAATCGTCGGCAACGACACAACTCCGAGACCGACAACGGCCAATGGAGCGATCCATGAATGATCTTGCAGCCACGAAATCCAGGCTGGAAGAGAATCCCATGATGAATCAGTTAACAGGATTGGCGACAGCGCGATACCAACAGCAAGGCCGACGGCCATCATGGCCAATGTCTCGTAGGCGGCCGTCACGAGAACGAGTCCGGCTCGGCAACCGCACCTCTTCATCATTGACGCGCGAATGATCAGAACCAGCAGTTTTCCTGGAATGTACTTGCCAAGATGGCCGCAATAGTAGGCCGACGCCGTGTCGACCATGCGGACGTTGTTGCCGACCGCGGCGAGCGTTCGGTTCCAAAACCACACCGACGGCAACCAGCCGACGATGTAAACGCCGGCGGCGGCGGCGAGCCAGCCGAAATGCAGAGTGACGCTATTCAGATCGTCGCTATTCCAAAGTTCGTTTCCACGATGAACGACAAAAACGACGGCGATCAGAAACAGTGACCACTTCAACACGAACAGCCGTGTCAGCTTTCGCGAACGCAATGTGTTTGAAGGATTCGGTTCGGTTTGCGACATCGGCCTCGGTTTCAGAATCAGTGCGAGCCTTAAGTACTGACCGTTCAATTGCGGTCGTCAATCAGCCGGAACGCGCTAGCGTCCGGTTCTCCTGCAAACCGTGGGTGAGCGCCCAATGGCACTCACTTTGGACCATTGTCGCCTTTCGCTCCGCGAAAGTGGCGCTACTTTCGCGGAGCGAAAGGCGACTATCCAACAATCGCAATCATAAAGTGAGTGACATTCGGCTAGCGCCCAGCGGCTGATGTATGCGGCAGTTATTTATCGGCCGAACTAAGTTGATAAGTTAACCCGGCGGCGGTGGCTTGTGCTTGTGAAGCTCGGCATATAAATGTGCCGCTTGCGGCAGAATCAGTTTTTCCATTCCCAGCCGTACGGCCTTTGTCGAACCCGGCAACGAGAACACGACGCGTCCACACGCGATCCCGCCGACCGCACGGCTGAGCATCGCGGCGGCGCCGATTTCCTCGTACGACAGCATGCGAAAGAGTTCTCCGAAGCCGTCCAACCGTTTGTCAAGGGATTCGACAATCGTCTCGAACGCGGAATCTCGCATCGAGATTCCTGTCCCGCCACTTGTGACGATAATGGCCACGTCGGGATTTGCCAGCACCGATTGCAACGCCGCGTGTATCTGATCGCGATCGTCTTTGACAATCTCGTAATGGCTCACCGAATGTCCGGCTGTTCGAATGGCCTCGTGCAAGTACTGGCCGCTCTTGTCGGTTTCGACGGTGCGCGTGTCGGACAATGTGATGATCGCAAATCCCAAGGCACCGACTAACGCAGCGGATTCCTCGTGATCAACGTGGCTCGATTCACGTTCGTCGGGCATGTTTTCTGAATGCTCTCGAAGAGACTCGGGATTTCGAGTGATTATATCTTACGATGGAATCGACGTCATGTTGGCATTTGACATGATTCCGCCAGACGAGTTCGAACGCCACGAAAGTTGTCTGGCAAAAGATCCATAACGAGTGAGGCTTCGAGTCGCCTTTCATTTTCGATGCACAACGAATCCCGGTGTGTTGATTCGGATACTGAAAAGCGTCTTGCCGGCGACGACGTAGAGTGTCCGCAGGTCATCGCCGCCAAAAGTGACATTAGTCAAGACGTCTTCCGGAATCGGAATCCTCCCTTTCAAATCTCCGGAAGGCGTAACGATCCAAATTCCTGGTGGCACGTCACCCGTTTCGTGGGGCCCTCGTGGCCGATTGATTCCGGCAGCGATGTAGAGGTTCCCCTGTTGGTCAACGGCCATGCCATCTCCGCCACGGCCGGGTGCAAAGTCGTAGGCGACGCGCTGATTGCTTACCGTGCCATCGTCCGACAGGTCAAATGCCCAAACCTTGCGGTTGCCGCCGACGTTGGGACAGCTATCGATCAGATACATCGTCTTTTCATCCGGGCTGATGGCAATTCCATTGGGCCGCTCGATATCGGGTTGCGAGATGACTCGCGTGACCGTACCGCCCGGATCGATGCGGTAGACCGATTCGTGTTCCATTTCCATTTTCGTCCGGTCACCGTAGCACGGATCGGTAAAGAAGATGAGGCCGTTCGAGCAAGCCGCGACATCATTCGGAGCGTTGTATCGAACTCCTTCAAAGCGATCGGTGAGGACTTCGATCTCACCAGTCGCCATGTCGGTTCGAGTGACACGGCGGCCACCGTCGTTATCGCCCCACTCGTTGCCTTCGCACACGAGCAATCGGCCGTGTGGATCAAACAACAGGCCATTCGACCGTCCGCTCGGCTGACGCCAGACCGCATGAGTGCCGGTCGCTGGATCAAAACGCATGATGCGGTTGTTGGCAATGTCGCTGAAGTAGACAGTTCCATCAGCCGCTGCCGCGGGGCCTTCGGTGAATGCTACGCAAGTGGCCGGCTCGACGCAGGCGTTTTCTTCAACAATCCCTAATGGTAAACCAACAGAATGATAGTCAGCACTCATTGGCGAAAACCTTCCTGAGAGGCGGTTTCAAAACCGTGTTGTAGCCGGAGTCGCACGACTTCGGGCTGTGGTAAACCCTCAAATTCCCGAAGTCTTGCGACTCCGGCTACAGTCAAAACGCACCGTGGGCCAGTTTTGAAACTACCTCGAGTGCCGTCTCAAAAGAACTCGTCATCGTCCATTAGGTCGTTTTCGGTGATAATGCGATGTCCCTTTTCGTTCAGGACGTTGAGGGCGGAATCAATGTCATCAACGCACAGCGCGATTGCTCCTTTTCCACGCCGGCGATACAACAACGGATACGTGTAATGAATGTTGATTTCAGCCTGTAACAGCGCCGTGCAGACTCTGACGTAGGGCTGCGGATCATCGGGCAATTCGACGCCGATGACGTCAATCTCGATTACCGAGAACCCGGAAAGCTCAAACACTTCGCGGCCACGTTCATAATCGTCAACCATCAGCCTGGCGATGGCACAGTCGAAGGAATCGATGATGCTGAGCGCGATGACTCGCAAGCCGCTGCGTTCAATATGCTGCAACAATTCGCTCAGCCGTCCGACGCGGTTTTCCATGAAAATGCAAAACTGCCGCAAGCTCGGCCAGTTCCTGCCCCGCAACGTTTCGGGTTCCACCGTGCCTGCGTCGTCTCCGAAATCTGTCGACATGAATTCACTTTCCCCGCGGCAATGTGGCCTGTCAATGTATGCAATCTTTTCTGGTTGAACAAGGAGGATTTTGCCGGTGATCAGGACTTTCCTATTCGACATGGGAAACGTGCTCGTCCACTTTTCCCACAAACGGATGTGCGAACAGCTAGGAACTCTCTGCAACCGCGGCGTCACCGAGATCGAGGCGTTCCTTCTTGACCAGGGACTTCAGCTCCAATTGGAACGCGGCATGATTTCCGAGGGCGAGTTTCATGCTCTCTTCGAAGAATCCATCGGGCAGCGTGTCGATCACGACAAGTTGTTGCACGCCGCTTCAGACATTTTCGAATTGAATTCGCCCATTGTGCCCATCCTCGACGAATTGAAGCGACGCGGCCATCGCTTGGTCTTGATGTCGAATACGAGCATTACGCACTTCGAGTTCATTCAGCGGCGTTTTGACGTGCTGAACCGGTTCGACGATTTCGTGGTTTCGTACGAAGTCGGCGCCGTGAAGCCGGAGCCACAAATCTATGAAGCCGCCCTAAAAACAATCGGCTGCGCCCCCCACAAGTGTTTTTACACCGACGACATCAAGGAATACGTTGACGAGGCTCGCAAGTACGGAATTGATGGCGAGGTGTTTGACGGAGTCGCCGAATTGCGAGCTCAATTGACAAAACGCGAGATCGTCGTTTGAGCGTTGGACATCCTGAGCATCGACCGATCAATAACTGTCGTATTCATCAGCCGCAGGACGCTTGCCCAATGGCACTTACTTTACGTGGAGTTTCGCGTGTGTAGAATCGTTTGTCCAACACTGTTTTCCGCCGGTGACGCCCATGTTGATGGTGCTGCGTCAATCGGTGCCTCCTGGAATCCCGATCTGGCAACCAATTGTCGGCATCGTACTCGTGTTGTGCTAACAACACTGGTCTGCGTTTTC
>CAUZVF010000088.1:0-10192 GCA_963582955.1 Planctomycetota bacterium | reverse complement strand
ACGACCCGATTTCACAGCACGAGTACTACCAATTGATGGCGTTTCTGAACAACGCCGATGAACCGGAACTCGATCTGCCGGACGCTGACGTCGATGCCAACCACACGCGAGACCTCAAGCAAGCGGACAGGTTGCTTGCCAAACTTTCTGAAAAGTGGCCCGTTAATGAAATCCGCTGGGAAACGCCAAAACTGGTTGGCGTGAAGAGTCAGAGTGACGCAGCACCGAAACGGCTCAAAGATGGATCAGTATTGTTCACGACACCGGGTCCGACGATCGATGTCTATACGTTTCAACTCGAATCCAAAGCGTCAAAGATCGATCGCATCCGATTGGAAACGCTCAATCATCCCACGCTTCCGAAATCCGGGCCTGGACGAAGTGACGACGGCGAATTCTTGCTGAGCGAAGTCAGCGTCACGGTCGCTCCGAAAAATGCCCTCGACGCTCAAACCGCCGTACGAATCACGGAAGCCGAACCGAGTTCTGAACGCAAAAAACACGCGATCGAGGCTGCCTTCGACGGTTCGGACGAGACCGCATGGTCTCCGAATCGCAAAGCGAAACACGCCAAGAAAGGGCATTGGGCCGTATTCCAATTCGAGAATCCGATTGGTTTCGAAGACGGCACGCGTCTGACAGTCACGTTGAAGCAGTACGCCGGAAACCATCAGACAATCGGCCGCGTGCGTCTCAGTTTGGGCACCCCATTCGACCGCCCGATCGCCGAGCGGCGGAACGAAGCCATTGAACGGCAATTCGCCAGTTGGCTCGAACGCGAACGTCAACGTACCGCGCGTTGGATTCCGCTACGTCCCTCCAAAGCGACCGCGAACTTGCCGTTCTTGGCGATCGAAGATGATGATTCGGTTTTCGCTTCCGGCGATACGGCGAAAGTCGACACGTACGAATTGGACTATCCGGTTGAACAAGAGGGAATCACGGCGATTCGTTTGGAGGCGTTGCCCGACGACCGCTTGCCGGCACATGGACCCGGTTCCACATATTACGAAGGCACGAAGGGCGACTTCTTTCTTGGTGAATTTCGGTTGCATGCGGACGCGAAGCCGATTGTGTTCGCGCGCGCGTCACACAGTTACGCCAAAAACCGGTTCGGCAACAATCCGGTCTCGGCCGAATTGGCGATCGACGGCGACGTTCAGACGGGTTGGTCAGTGCACGATCGGCAGGGAGAACGGCATACCGCCGTCTTCGTCGTTGATAGGCCAATCGGAAAAGCTCGTGAATTGCAGTTGAAGATGGTCTTTGGCCGCCACTTTGCCAGTTCGCTGGGACGGTTTCGCGTTTCCGTGACAACTCGAAAGAACGGTGCCGAAGCGCGAGACTTCTCGGAAGAGATCGAAGAATTATTGCTGTTAACCGACAAGCAACTCTCGCCGGCGCAACGAGAGCAACTGCGGAAGGAATTCTTATTGCGGGCACCGGAATTGGCCGAACACACCAAGAAGATTCGGCAACTCCGCAAGCCGCCGAAATACACGACAACGCTTGTGATGAGTGAACGGCTGCGCGAGAATCCTCGGCCAACACACTTGCACAAACGAGGCGAATTTTTGCAGCCGACGGAACAGGTCGAACCCAGCACACCCGCCGTGCTGAACAACTTCCCGCAAGACGTCCCGCGAAATAGGCTGGAGTTCGCGCGCTGGCTGGTGTCCGCCGACAATCCGTTGACGGCGCGCGTTGTCGTGAATCGGCAGTGGTCGGCATTCTTCGGACGCGGCATTGTCCAGACTTCCGAGGATTTCGGATTACAGGGCGATCCGCCGACACATCCCGCATTGCTCGATTGGTTGGCGATCGAATTCGTCAAACAAGGTTGGTCGATCAAGCAATTGCACAAGACAATTGTGATGAGTGCGACGTACCGCCAGTCGTCGAAGATGCGCGACGATGGAACGAGTGGCGTTCGCGACCCCGGCAACCGGCTGCTGTCGCGGATGCCTCGATTTCGATTGGAAGCAGAAATCGTCCGCGATGCCACGTTAAAGGCCGCGGGAATTCTCTCGTCCAAGTCAGGCGGCCCGCCCGTGCGTCCCGCGCAACCGAAAGGAGTCAACGAGGCGGCGTGGGGCAGTCCCAAATGGAACACCAGCCAAGACGAGGACCGCCACCGTCGCAGCGTGTACACCTTCATCAAACGCACGGCACCGTTCGCGATGTTCAACACGTTCGACGCCCCGAGTGGTGAGGCCTGCATCGCGCGACGTGACGTTTCCAATACGGCGTTGCAGGCTCTGACGCTGTTAAATGACGTGATGTTCGTCGAAGCAGCACGGGCAATGGGCCGCGAACTGTCACAGCGAAAAGGCACTGACAACGACCGCGTCACTTATGCGTTTCGTCGTTTGCTGACTCGCCCGCCAACGGCCGACGAAGTTGCCCGTCTGATCCGGTTTGTTGAAGCACAACGCCAGAGGTTCGAGGACAAAGAACTCGATGCGGATGTTATTGCCGGCACGAAATCAGAAAACAACATCGAGCACGCAACTTGGACCACGCTCGCACGCGTCCTCTTCAGTTTGGACGAAGCGATTACCAGAAACTAATGAACCGCGAATAAACGCCAATAAACGCGAATGATTCACTTGCATTAGCGTCTATTCGCGTTCATCAGCGGTTCGAAGAGTGGAGAAGTGACATGGAAAATAAGGATGTTTCCTGAACTCGAACACATCGATCAGAACTGGCTGCAACGTTTTCGACGCAATGTCCGCACGTGGTACTCGAAGCATGGCCGTAATCTTCCATGGCGGCAATCGCACGATCCCTATCTTGTGTGGATCAGCGAAATCATGCTGCAACAAACGACCGTAGTCGCCGTCGTCCCCTATTACGAACGGTTCTTGAAACGGTTCCCAACGGTTGCCGAACTTGCTGCCGCCGACGAGCAGGAAGTACTCCGCTATTGGGAAGGTTTGGGCTATTACAGCCGTGCACGCAACATCCACAAAACCGCGCGGCTGATTGTTAACGACAATCAGGGACAATTCCCCGACGACGAAGAATTGTTGGCCAAACTGCCGGGCATCGGACGTTACACCGCCGGAGCGATCGCGTCGTTCGCATTCGACCGAAAAGCCCCGATCGTCGAAGCGAACACTCTTCGGCTTTATTGTCGGCTGTTGGGATACCGCGGTGACCCGCGTTCTACGGCAGGCCAGCGCTTGTTGTGGGCTTTCGCCGAGTTGATTCTGACGCGGCAATCACCGGGCCGGTTTAATCAGTCATTGATGGATCTCGGCGCCACCGTCTGCCAACCGACCGAGCCGGCTTGTCCCGAGTGTCCCGTGCGCAATTGTTGCCAGGCATTCGCCAACAGCGAGCAGACGGTGATACCGATGGCGGCTAAGAAGCCCAAGATCACGCAATTGACCGACGTCGCCATCGCAATCGACAAAGATGGAGAGTTCTTGTTGCTGAAGTGTCGAGACGGCGAACGCTGGGCCGGACTCTGGGATTTTCCGAGGTTCACAATTGATGAAACGGTTCGAAAAGCAAGTCTTTCGCGACTGACCGAAAACACAAAACGCCGCTTGGAGACTCAGCTTCATGACGCAACAGGAATCAAGGCCATTATCGTCGATCGGCTGACCGAAATTCGTCACACAGTCACGCGGTATCGGATCCGTCTGGTGTGTTTGCAGGCCGAGTTCCAATCGCAGTCAAGAAATCCCTCGGCCGAGTATGCATGGATCGCGCCGGGCAAAATTGAAGACTACCCGCTATCGACGACTGGTCGACAATTGGCCGAGTTACTCAAAGCTCCCGTCACGCTCGAGAAAGGAAATGGCTAGCCCGGATTATTCAGGCGAGCGGTAGGCGTTAGCCTTCCGACAACGATGCTCAGGGTTTGCCGGCAAGCTGACGCATGCCGCTCGCCAACACTGTGTATTTCGAGACTTTGGCGGAACCATTGTGCTCACAATTACTTCCGTCGAATTACCGAATGTTCATGAATAATTCGGGCTAGCGGGAAGCGTCAGCTTCCTGGCAGTGTGATTTTGCATCCGTTGCGAGAGTTGAGGTCTGAAATGACGTTGCCAGGAAGCTGACGCTTCCCGCTAGCCACGAAGGTGAGGTAGCTTGTACGATGAATATGAATGGCTTGTCGTTCATTACCATATTGATTTCACTCACCGATGGACCGATCCAAGCAAACGACCGCGTGAAGGAACAACCGGCTGCCCAGTATGCGTGGAAACGGCACACGATCGATTCGTCATCGCGCGGGGCCGACGGAGTGCGATTGGCTGATGTCAACGGCGACGGCCTGCAAGACATGACGACCGGTTGGGAGGAAGGTGGCATTGTTCGCGTTTACTTGAATCCCGGTTCGAAACGTGCCACGGAGCCATGGCCGGCGGTGACGGTCGGAAAAGTGAAGTCTCCCGAAGATGCCGTGTTTGTGGATCTTGATGGTGATGGCGCCACTGACGTTGTCAGTTCGTGCGAGGGTAAAACACGGACCATGTTCGTCCACTGGGCTCCCCAACAAAAAGACCGCTACCTGGACAGCACCGCCTGGAAAACACAACCGATTCCAGTCACCGCCAAGAGGCAAGCATGGATGTTCGCGCTGCCGATGCAGATTGATGGGCGAAACGGAATCGATTTGATTGTCTCGTCAAAAGGCGGCGGAGCTTCGGTCGGTTGGTTGCAGTCACCAAAGAATCCTCGTGATCTTTCGGCTTGGAGATTCCACAAACTGTACGACGCCGGTTGGATCATGTCGTTGCAGCCGCATGACATGGACGGTGACGGAGACAGCGACGTTGTTGTTTCGGATCGAAAAGGGAAAAACCGCGGCGTCCTGTGGCTCGAAAACCCCGGCCCGTCCGACAAATCGGAACCACCGCCTTGGAAAGAACACCGCATTGGTGGCACGGGTCGTGAAGTCATGTTTCTGGACGTTGCCGATTTCGACGGTGACAAGAACGAGGAAATCTTGGCCGCCGTGAAACCGACCGACATTTTGGTATTTCGCCCAGAATCTCCATCGGCATCAACATGGAAAACGCAAACGATTACGCTACCGCGTGATCCTTTGGGAACGGCCAAGTCAGTCCGCGTTGCCGACATTGATTTGGACGGCCGCCGCGACCTCGTCTTTTCATGCGAAAAGGCCAATCGAGCGAAATCCGGGCTTGTCTGGTTGAAACGTGCGAAGAAACCGAATTCACCAAAGTGGGAAGTCAACGAGATCAGCGGACCAGACGGCATCAAATTCGACCTGATCCAACTGCTCGACCTCGACGCCGACGGAGATCTGGATGTGGTGTGCTGTGAAGAACGAAAAAACCTTGGTGTGATCTGGTACGAGAATCCAACACGATGACGTTAATTCGACGCGGTCACTTCCGAACCGTTGACGGTCAATGTGGATTCTCCGACACCTTTGACGGCTTCTTTACTGAAGACGTATGCCGGTGGCACAAAGGATTCGAGTTGCTGGACCACTAAGCCACGCATTTGGGCGTCGACTTTATCTTGCGGCGCGTCCGCGGAAAGCCACCAACTAAAATTACGCGTGTTCGAATACTTCCGCTCGAAGCTCCAGACACTTCTGCCATTTTGCATCAGTTTAATCGATACGGTGGCTTCCTTGACCGCAAGCTGAATCGTCTTCTTCGGTTTGTCAATTCTTCCCCAGGATTCGTATTTCTTGGTCTCGCCGGTCTTGCGTTCCGTCGAGGAAATCACAAATCGGAGACTTGAGTTCTGCGCGACTTTAATACCGCTCTTTGACAAGAGACTCGTCCAGCGGTCCTTCAATTGTTGGGCAAAATTGGTCTTGCCGGGCGGTTTCCCAACCGAGAATTGCAAACTGACCGTGGCTCCTGGTTCCATGACGGTTTCGCGAACGGGTTTGACGCTTTTCAAAATCGAAGCCAACTTGGGATCCGGCAGTTCGACGTTTTTCAGAATGATGTTTGCTTTATCTTGAGGCGACTCGCTCAAGTACCAGTGCCGCGCATTGGGACTGGTGGGGATATGCAGTCTGTTCGACAGCGAGAAAGACCACACGACCATTTCGTTTTCGAGGTCAATCAATCGCTGGTTATTGAGCAGCAAATAGCCGTCGCCGCACCAATGCAACGACGAGCCCGTCTCGGGAATTGGAATCCGCAGTTCCGATTCGCCGCCAGCTAAGTTCCATGTTTCCAGCCAAGCGTGCGCGATCGTCCCACCGTGAACGACGGCAACGCGGTCGCCGCGCGGATGGAATGCGATCGCCGTGGGATCGCCCACGATCGGCAGTTCGCCAATCTTCGTACCCGAATCAGCATCGAGGAGACTTACGCCCGAACGGAAGCCACACGCAATGTAATTCCCATTGGGACTGACGGCCGACTGACTCAAACCCTTGACCGCATAAACGGCCTCACATGTTGGGATCGACCAAACAATCAACTCGCGATCAGCATCTGATGACGAATCGTTGACCGTCACAATGTGAGTCTCATCAAGAAATATCGCCGACCGAACCTCATGCGAACTCTTATTGCCAAATTTCTTTTCCGGTCGGTGTCGATAGGGACGCCACGCCACGACATGTTCTGCCGTCTCGGTGTCGTAGACGTCCAATCGATCCTTGCCTTCTTTGATCCGCATGACCACGAACTTGCCGGATTTGCTCACCGACAGCAAACCTGTCTCAAAACTGACCGGGACCGAATTGATCACCTTCGCATCGACCAAATCCAAAACGTCCAGAATGACGGGGGACTCGGAAATATCAGGCTTCTTTTCGGATGACTTGGTTTTTCTGCCTCGCCGGCTCTTTCTTCGAGTTGGTGTCGGAGTGGTCTCAGGCACGGCGTCAATTTGAATCTTTGCCTTGGCGACGATGGCGCGGGCCGCCGTAGTACCTGAAATAAGACCACTTTTGACAAGATGTGTCGTGGAATCGACCACAATGTCGGCATTCAATTCGGTTTTGAAAGAGTCATCGATTTGAGGTTCCAGCTTCCACGCGACCGACTGCGAAACATCCAGTTGCCGCGACTTGGACACATCGCCCCGGACAAATGGAGGTAATCCGACATCCACTTGCTTGCCACCGCGTTTCAGAACATCGATTCCTTCAGCCAACAACTCTTCGGGAAACGGATATGCTCCCAGCACGCGTGCTTTGTCGGTTCCCGTGATTGTCAAGACTCTTTTTCCATCCAAAACCCTGCGCTCGCGCGTCTTCCCGCCGCGATTCTCGCTCGGATCGATGGGAATCGACCAAATCGGTCCTCCGACTTCGCGGTCAACGATTTGGCGGCCGAGCAACAGCCACTTGCTGTTGTCCGCAAACCACACGATCGCTCGGCCCTTGACGAAAAAGGAAGTCTCGAAACCGTCATTGCTTTTCGGTATCTGGTGGACGACCGCGACCGATCCATCGGAAAGATTCCAACTGATCACAAAAGATTGGCTGAAAGAACGCCCCTCAAAGAAACCGCTGATTTCTTCACCATCCGGCGAAAACGCCAATCCCGCACAACCGCCGACGCCTGCCAGCGAGCTGGTGATCCAAGTACCGGCAACGGAGCCTTCATTGAGATCGAAGATTTTCAGAGACTTGTCAAAGCCGGTCATGGCTGCCAGATAGCGCCCACCCGGAGAGATGGTTGCCGTCCTCACATTAAGTGTCTCACCTGTATCAATGGTTTCGCCTGATTCCATCGATGGAACATCCCATGTACGGATGACGCTGTCCCCACCAAATACTTTCGTAATCGCAACCAAAGAGAATGGAGTGGCAAATTCGAGATATGAGGCCTTCGTTCGGTCCTCATCGTACTTGCGTTCCGGCAAGGGCTTCTTGGCCGCGATGTCGAGCACCAACAGCGATTCTGATTTACCAAACCTGCCACCGAAACGGCACGCGTAGTGTTTTCCGTCGGGGCTGAGCGCGCCTTCTCCCAAGTTCGAGCCATTGATCACGCCAACTTTCCGGACGGTGCTCAGATCCCAAACGTCGTAGTTGGTTTTGCCAAAGCTGATTCCTCCAACCGCAACGAACGGGCTGGCACGATGCGGAAACACAAGCTCGTTACCGACAGTGATCCCCGCGAACCGATTACGGATATTGATTTTCTTCTCAGCATCAAGCACGACCTGTTCGCCGGGTGGATTCGGCTCGACTCTCCAAATACCCGACACGGGGGTCTTGAAAGAGTCAGTCGCGGAATCTCCAATGTTTCCCGCATTCGACCCGCCGATGCCAGTGTTGTTGCCAACGGATGTTTGGTTGTTTTGGGTTGGTGTGCCGTTCGCGGCCTGTTGCATTTTTTGGCGAATTTCCTCGGCTTTGCGCTGTGCTTCTGCACGCCGTTTATCGGGATCGAAACCGCCATTCGAGTTCCCGTTACCCGATGCCGACTTACCGGTCGATCGGCGAGACTTGCGTGTCGGCGAATCGTCCGGGTCGTCAGAATTATTTTGGGCGACTTGGTCCTGTTGCCCAGCGTCGTTTTTCAACAGACGCGGAACAACAACGAAAGCGACCACTGCGGCAATCGTCGCCGCGACACCGACGACAATCCACTTGACAAATTGACCGTTCGAACGGGTCCTGCCCCTGCGGGAAGTCTGTCGTCCGGATGAACGACGACCGGATGAGCGCATCGCGCGGCCGGGAACATCGATGTCGCTGCCACAGTCCTTGCAAGGAATAGAAGTTCCCGCGCGGTTGTCGGCGAGTTGATACTTTTTGCCGCAAACGTCACATTCCACTTTGATCGGCATGCCGAACCTCACACAAGTAAATTCGTTGGCCAGCCCGATTGCAGGCCTCGTTGGCGGTGTCTGAAGGAACATGCAGGATACTGTCAGGGAGCGAAGGATACGACACTCTTCGGCGAGTTTCTGGTCTCACTCGCCCATCGTCCGTTTCGCCATTAGCCAGCACTCCTTCAGTTCCGGCGTTTGACATGCCAACGTTTCACGAAATGATCGTAGCCCGCGCGATTGCGGTTCGGTACGATGGAAGCACGATCGAATCCCGTAACAAGGAGCCTGAAGCGATGACATCGACCCAGCGCAACGTGGAAGTCGAGCACATCAACGACGTCGCTGTTGTTCGTTTGCACTCAAAAGTGTTTGACTCGACCAATTTCGCCGAAATTTCTCGCACTCTGTTCAATCTCGTTGACAAACAAGGTTGCGAAAAGATCGTGATGAACCTGGGCGAGGTCGAATACTTCTTCAGCGAATCCGTCGGCCTGCTAGTTTCTTTGAACAAGCGTTTGCAAGGCAACAACGTCGTGTTCCGAGTTACCAATCTGCGCGACAACGCGATCGAGGTGCTCTCGGTCGCCCATTTGCTGGAACTGTTCGATCTGTACGATGACGAACAATCAGCGATGGCCGATCTGTAACCGCAGTCGCGATCGGAAAGGCGATTCGGCGTGGATGCCGAACTCTGCGGCTTGTGCGTTGTTGAACCGTTCAGCGCAATCAGTCGGAGATTCGTTGCACCAAATCATCATACCGTTTCACGACCGGTGCAAGAGCCCTGGAACAGAGCAACATAACGACGCCAGTCGTAACAAGGCCTGCGGCGACAATACAAGACGCGACTGGAGGCAATCGCCTGCCCATTCCGGGAAGGACGTGAGCCGGGAGAAATGTGTGTGCGAGTTCGCCAATAGCAGATAGAAACAACATGGCTGCAAATAGTTTGCAGGCAATCCTGAGCCCTTTGTAAGAGCGCACAGTGACAAGAGTGAGTTCGAGAACCACTGTCTTGGAAAGGGTTGTTTTCTCGTAGGCGTCGCGACACTCTGCAGAGCAGAGGATGTGTTGGTCACCATCGATCACCACACAATGGCTGCAAACGGCACGTCCGCACGCGCGGCAAACGGCAACGGCATCGTCTTCGGTGTGTTGAAAGCATTTCATGGACGAAGATTGTCTTGTTCGGCCACCGGGACGCAGGCCCGACGCCGCCTCTGACGAAGCGGAAGACGTCGAGTAACCAAGAACCGTTATCACACGTCGCCGCTTGGAAGTAAAGGTGAAGGCACATCCGGCATGGATGCCGGATCTCAGCGGGCATGCGGTGTCCCTAAATTGTTGTGCGGCGCTACGTCTCAGATTCGAGTGGGCCGAATGTTCCGCCGCTTCCGTGATACGCTTCACAAGCCAATTGAAAGCGTCTCGTTTCGCTGAATCA
>CAUZVF010000087.1:0-10206 GCA_963582955.1 Planctomycetota bacterium | reverse complement strand
GGCCAAAACGGATAACTGTCCGACTCGTCGTTTAACTTGACGAAACGATACCGTCGGTAAAGTGAGTGCCATTGGGCGCTAGCCGCGGGTCTTTTGCGAGGAAACGAAAAGGAGAGTGGTGTCGAAGTTGAACTTTCACATGACGGATCTTGTCCGGCCATTGAACGATTTGTGTTCCAGCGTGGCTGGTTTGCCGCAGTCAAAAGACCAACTCTTGTTCTTGAAACATGCGCGCAAATCGCGTGGATGACGCATTGAGGCGAACGGCGGATGAGAATTTAGCAGCAGGAACCGGACGCTAGCGCGTCGCGGCTGATGAAATTAGCCGCTGTGCGCTAGCCCACGGTTCTCAAGCGCTGATCGCCTAAGAGGCTCTAATTCTCGAAATTGTCAGAAGTCCGGAAAGCGTGGATGGATTCTCGCCGGGTTGGAATTGTTGTTTTGATCACGCTGGCGGCATTCAGGCTGCTGTTTGCCGTCCGTGACGTCCCGCACGACGCCGTTTCCGCGCCGCGTGTTTTGGCAGAGACATTTTCCGCAGGTCGCGCGGCATTCTCACCCGACATTCGCGTCAATCTGACCGCCTCGCATGCTACCGAGATCACGATCAAAATCGACGGTTCGTATGTTGTCCGGCCGGTCGCCGGCCAAATTGTTCTCGGGCGTGGAACGCAGCTCGCCAATTCGAAAGTCGCGCGAACCGCACGAGGCATTCGGATCGGCTCGTCCACGTATCCTCTGACACGGATAGAAATCGAACCGACGAACTCGCCATCGATTTGGATCAACGGGCACCAATACCGTGGGTCGGTTCGATTGCTGTCTCGCACCGGCGGAAGGCTGATCGCCGTCAATGTCTTGCCGCTCGAACAATACCTGGCCAGCGTCGTCGATAGCGAGATGCCAGCCAGCTTTCCCGAGCCGGCTCGGCGAGCCCAAGCGATTGTCGCGCGGACGTATGCGCTCGATCAAATGCAGCATCGGCTACGCAGCGTTCCCTTCGACGTGTACGCAACTACGCGAAGCCAGAAGTACCTGGGATACAAATACCGAAACAACGACGGCAGGCTGTTGGCCGGCGAAACCGCCGCGGGCCGCCAAGTCGTCGCGGACACATCCGGCATGGTTTGCATCCATAACAACAAGATCTTCAGGACATACTTTTCAGCAGTCTGCGGAGGCCGTACAACGCACGGCGCCAACGTCTTCTCTGACGCAGCCGCGCCGTTGGTGAGTGTCCCCTGCGAATGGTGCCGCGACGCTCGTCTGTATCGCTGGCGTGCGAAACTGTCGAAGAGCAAAGTCAATCGAGTCATGGGACATCACTTCAAAATCGGAAAACAGCAAACGGGCCGGCTGAGGACAATTCCAACCGCGTACGCTAATCCTGGTGACGCCGTCGCTACATTCGAAATCAACAACGGCCGGCAAAAACAAGACGTGACTCCCACCACGTTTCGGCGGCTCTTCCCGTCGCAACTGCACAGCCCAAGATTCGATATCCGAGACGACGGTGACGCACTGAACATCACCGGCCGCGGACACGGCCACGGAGTCGGTTTATGCCAATGGGGAGCCCGCGGTTTAGCGAAGGCGAACCGAAATTACTTGCAGATTGTCGAGTATTACTATCCCGGTGCAAAAGTCGTCAGGCTCGCACAAGACCGGTGACGAGCCAATCGCAACGGACACCCGAATCGAGCGTTATTGTCGCGATTCGCCGACCGATCATCGCCCCTTGTCACTCAATTCCAGATTGAATAAACTTCGAAAGCTCAACAGAAATCGAGCCGACTGCGCAAACTACCCGGTGGTGTAATCGGCAACACAACAGGTTTTGGTCCTGTTATTCCAGGTTCGAGTCCTGGCCGGGTAACTTGCTACAACTAACTGCTGTACCTTGAATTAGGCAACCTGCCAGTCTCGGCAGTGCGGCATGAAAACTGGTTGACTACCACTTTTCTACCACTCTAAGGGGTGCCGCAATGACGAGAAGACGCAGGAAACCGGCCTATCTACTGCACAAAGCCACCGTCCAAGCACGAGTCCGAATCAATGGGCGTGATCACTATCTGGGCAAATACGGATCACCGGAAAGCCGCGTTCGTTACGACGAATTGATCCTGGAATTCTTTTCTACCGGGAACTGCGCGAACGCCCCGATGTTGGTTGGCGAATTGTCGCTTCTCTACCTGGATTTCTGCAAGACGTACTATCTCAAGAACGGCGAACCAACCGGCGAAACGAACAACATCGGCGTCACTGAAACCGGCAGCGAATTCAGTTTGACACAAGAAGAGCTGGAAGCCCTTCCGACTAACGAACGAGAATCCCGGCACCAACAAGTCAAAAAGATGTTTCTTGACGCCGGAGCACATCTCGTTCTGAAATCGGTTGCCGAGTTACCGTCCGTAATCCAATCGCCGGGATTTCGATCGTGAACCGTCAAAACTGCGACGTACTACTGCAACGCAGTTACCGCGAAGGCTTCCACGTCGAAGGTCTTTAGGATTCCGGTGTCACAATCATGCGTAAAAAACTATATTTGGCGCTTGATACACGGTTGACGGCCTTCAATTGGTAGGTGGAATGACCAAAACATCGGCAAATACGCCGCAAAAAGCGATTGATGCACTCATTCAACTTGGTGGGCGTGTCACCATGGACCTCAGCGGTGCTGTGGAATCCGTGGAGCTCGGTGGGACTCGGATCACCGACACCGAATTGAAGTACGTGAAAGATTTGACAAACCTGAAGCGGCTGCGTGTCAGTAACACTGGAATCACCGACGCTGGGCTGAAGCACCTGAAGAGGCTGACCGAGCTGAAGCATTTGCATCTGGCAAACACGCGAATCAGTGATGATGGGCTGACGCACTTGCAAGGACTAACGAATCTTGGATTCTTGGACCTCACAAACACAGATGTGACCAACGAGGGTTTAACGTTCTTGTGGGAGCTGACCCTGGCCAAGACGATCAGGCTTTACGGAACGGCAGTCAGTGATTTAGGGGTCAAGAAGCTCAAAAAGGCGATACCTGATTGCAACATCAAGCTGTAGTCACGCGACGCGCACAGATTCGTGGCATTTCCGCATGTTCAACGTAACCGTAACCTACCCTGCCGCCGAATACTTGGATCAGATGCTTGCCGAAAATGACGTCCCCGTCGCTGTTGTCGTGCGGATGGTTCTCAAAGACGATGCGATTTCATTCGTTGAAGACAAAATGCGTTCCGGCGATCAGACATTCACCCACGGGACAAGGATCGTGCTGGTACTCGACGAAGAGATGTCGCAGCTCCTCGCAAATCAAACGCTCGATATTAAGTACACGGACGACGGGGCTGACCTAGAATTGAAATCAACAGGAGAGTAAGTGCCATGACCGAGACCAAACCCGCGGGCGGCGCTATTGGCCGCGCACTGACGACGATGAGCCCGTTGGGTAAAGTGTTGATTGACGGCGTCGAATATGAAGCTCGTTTACGGGGAGGATGGGCCGATCCCGGTGAAGAAATCGTCGTAGAGGCACTTGATGCTTTCGGTTTGATCGTGAGCAAACCCGATTCTCCGGAGTCTTGAAGCGCCTCCCAAGAACTCCAACCGCTCCGACGAGTTTTTGACACATTGAACCGCTCCTGGGCGAAACGCGATCTTCTGGCTCTGGTCTATCAGCCGAAGGCAAGAATCCAAGACGTGGCGGTCCAGAGGTATAATTCTCAGATGTAAGAGGTTGGAATACGTTCAAGAGTCACCAGCAATTGCCTTATGCTGCTTTTGCTGAGTCCATGCGCTTCATTGATAATGATTGCACGTCCGCCTTTTCCAAACGTCCGACAACGGCAAGATCGCTCAATATCGGCAATGCGTTTCAGCGTGCATTCGGCAGCGTCAATTTCATCAATCGCGAAATCGTCTGCGATCTCGGCGGCAATCAATCGGGCAATCGTCGATTTTCCAGTCCCACTTTGACCGGACAACCAATAGGCGCGGCCACCCGGCAACAAGTCGTTCTAGTCGGCAGCCGTCGGAACGGCGGAGAATTCGCCGAAAGTGTCATCTACACGTACGTATTTTAGGATGTCCCGTAATACGACCCTGTTTTTGACACATCTGGCGCGCCCGAAAATACGGTTGAGTTTCTCGGAATCAGGCCCATCGCGTCGGTCTTCGACAAAAGGGGCTCTCCGGGTGTCCCAAACCAAATTCTCAACGATTCGCAGATCATCAGTTACGATTCTGGCCGGATTGTGGACCGTTTGCAATTATTGCAACGCGATGTCTACGGGTCCAAAGGCGGGAACGGGCATGTCGTTCTCGTCGGTGATGTTTACAAACGGAGTGGAACCAGAACCGTAGATTAACGCCACGGTCGGATTTGGCGGTCGTGAGAGATGCACGATCAACTGATTCGGAGTCTTGGGATCGAATTCGACTTTGTAAATCCAATTCAGATCGTCGCCGGATTCTTTCATCCTCAAACGAAAACCGGTGGGCTTTCCGCCAGCACGCAGCCGACCGGTCACGCCGTCGAACTCCACCACAAGGGCCGGTCGCCCGGTTTTCGTGTAAGGCCTGATTGACTTCAGGCGGATTGCCGTGCGCGGTTTAACTCCCGGCTTGGTGTAGGGAAGTGCAAGATACGCCATTCGTTTGCCAAGCCGTTTGTGCGACTCGTAGTCCAAATGGATCCCGTCCATCACATCGAGGTCAATGGTCGGAACACAATGCACATGCGGAATCTGGTCGGGTATTCGACGTTGAATCTCTCGGAGCGCTTCCCACGCTGTGTCGCGCCGCTTTTCTCCGCCGTGGTGACGACAGATTTGAGCCAAAATGATTGGCATCTCGGAGTTTTTGAAATCATGCCTCATCGCCTCGACGAACTTCTTAAACTCTTCGCCGTAAGTTGAGTAAGGGTTGGTCGGCGAGGGCTTGGCGACCGTTTGGGTCTCGTCGGCGAATATCGCGTCCTGCTCACCCTGGTACCAGAGCATTCCTTTCACTCGACCGCCCGTGTTCATCACATGCTGGTGCATGAATCCGTAACGATTCTTCTCACGCTCGTCGGGATCCCATATGGCCAATGGGCCGCCAATTGCGCACGGAATCAGCCCGATCGGCACTCCCGTTTCCGCGACAAGCCGCCGGGCGAAGAAGTATGAACAATCGGTGCTGCCGACCGCCGTCTTATCGGCGATGATTTGTTTAACCTGCTCATCGGTGATACCGGGTCTTTGTGACTTGAGTATTCCCGAAGCGAACACGTCGGGGATGCGATGGATGGGAGGCTTGGCCGGACACCAGTGCCCACTGCGGTGGATGTGCGTGAAATCGAACAGATTGACCGTCGGCAATGCAGGGAGATCTTCTTCGATCTGCGCCAGACCGTACATGTTGGACTGACCGCCGAGAACCCAAATGTCGCCAACAAGCACATTTCGGAAAACCAGCGGAGACTCGTCGGTATCTGTCGACTGAACCGAAACCGTGTACGGTCCACCAACCGGGATGCCCTCGACGAGAATTGTCGCAACTCCGTTCGACGTTGGCCTGCGCTTTGCCCGAACCGACAGCGCGGTCTTCCTGCCCTCCGTGACACGCACAATGAACTCAACGGCATCCTTCGCTAGCGCGTCGATGTTGACGAGACAATCTGCTTTGTCTTCTTTGTCTCGCTGAATAACCTGAAAGTCCTCCTTGAGGACGCATGGGGAACACGAAGCGGGTTCAGGGGCGAGAATCACACATAGGGCTAGCGTCGAAATCATATTCTTAAGCATTCGTTGGCTCCTGATTAGCTCACTTCGCGGTAAGGCCGTAGCGATAATGGATATAGTCGACGAGAGTCTTTTGATACATCGGGCCGCCTGCTGGTGCGCCGTACATGTGGCCCGTGACGGTGCTCCAGTTGTGCATGCCGAACATCCCGATTCCCGTGCCCAGAACTTTCTCGACGTCGCACACCCGCGACAGCAGCCACGGCTCATCCGGCTTGCCTCGGAAACCAAGCCGCACGTGCTTGTCGTCGATGCACTGAATCAGCATCCGCAAGGGCTTGTGAGCCAGGATCGATTCGGGCAGCTCTTCATCGAATTCGATCGGCAATAGCGATTTGCGAAACAGCGTGTGCCGACCAGCTTTAGGGTCGTTCTGAACGCCCGGCGTCCATCCGCCGCGCTGCTTCCCCATATCGTCAACTACGATAAAGTTCATGAAAAAGTTCCACGGAATCGTATCGTCGGGCGCGATGAAGCAGACTTCGATTTCCCACGGTGGCGGATAGTTCTTCAAATCCAGTTGCGAACCGCTGGCCGCCCCGAACCCCGTTCCTAATCCGGGACCAAGCAACTTTAGCATGAGGTAACCCGGATGCGAATGCGTATCCATCAACGTGCACTGCTCCTGAACCTGCCACTTGCCGAGATAGCCGACAATGTTGAAGTCGTCCGAAAGCGATTCGAACGATCGAGGCGGTGCATCGAAGAACACACAGTAGTCGATGTAGTACTCGTATTTCGGATTTGGCGATTCAGGGTCCGGCGCATACACATTCGCCATGCGATCCGTCATCTTCGCGTCACCGCCGATGAACAGCGGGTGTGGTCCTTTGCGCTGCTGCAACTGACGGCACAGAACGTCGGGGATCCAGCGATCGGCCGAGATGATTGGCCCGATTTCCCAGATTCCGGTGATCGTACCGAACTTCGAACAATCGATGTGCCGCATGTTCCAACCGTGCGAGGCGTCGAATTTAATGCCAACCGATAATTGTGTTGGGCTTTGCACCACACATCGGAAGAAGAGTTGCGGGCTGGCCGGGCCGCCGTACTTCGCGCCATCACCGATCCAGACATAAGGAATGTTCCAATTTCCCATGACGGTATAGCCAAGATCGCCGCGACCCCAAACAAGGTAAGTTTCCGGATGTGGTTCGGTGGAATACTGCGGTAGCCCGGTCCCCGCTTCCCCCGTCGAACCAAGATGCACAACCAGGAGTTGAAACTCACGCGTTTCGGGTGGCCGAGTCAGTCGATCCTCCGGCCACTTCGATGGCTCCGAAAAGGTCACCGCGACGTTCATGCCGACCGCAGTGTTGACTTGTGTCTTGACACCGACACCGGCTGTCGCGTTGAAACTTTGTACCAGCGAGGTTTGAAACTCCCACGGTAGCCGAAAGTCACTGATGTTGATCGGTTCCTTCAGCAGACCTTTCACATCCGTTCCCGCGCCCGCTTCGAAAATCGTCGCAAGTCCGGGGTGTCTGGCAGTGGAAAACTCTTTGATGTTTTGTTTCGGAACAAATTGCCAAGGCGAGACATCTCTACGTGAATTATTAAAGTGCTGATTGAATCGGCCAATTCCTATCGCTGCGGATCGCGGCGTGTTCGCATTGTGATTCCGTGCCGGTTCAACGGCTGTTTTCGGCTTCGTCTTTGGTTGAAGTTTCGCATGGTTTCGGACGCCAATCTGTTGAGTTGCTCGCGTTTGAGCGAGCATACCAACTGCCAGGACGACGAGTGTTGCGACAAGAACAATTTGAGTTGTTCGCAGAGTCATGTGATTTTCCACTGACTGAACTGAATGACGGAAGTTGTTTGACGGGTCATTGTGAAGCTAACCGATTGTATCCACCGAAAGACTAGTAGGCATTCAGTTTCTGACATTGAACTTCGTTTGGAGGGCAGAGAGAGCCTGGGACTCCCAGAAAACGACCCTTTTTTGATTTGCGGCGACGAGTGGTCGGGGCGCTGTCTCAGACCGCCATACGTTTTATGACGCACGCTGGGCGCGTCAGAAACTCGTACGTTTTATCGGAATCGGTGTGCCGCCACGGCTTTGACCAGAATTGCCGGTCAGCGCGCCCGATCAAAGGAACGATATTTGAGACGCTCCGTTCCGGCGTCAACATTTCACATTGTGAGGCGATCAACATCGCAATGTCACTCACGACGATGAGATGAGACGCTACGTGTGCTGCCCTTCGTTAATGCGCCGTTTCACTCACCGACTGACATTTTCTTTGGAATCACGACGAATGCACATGGCGGAAGTTCCGCAGGCAAGTACAATCTTGCCATTGCCCGCTGGCGATTTGCACGGTGATGAAGATACATTTGAAATTGTCGTTTCGCTCCGCCGTTTCCAGGCCCAGGAAACCCAGGTCGGCGATTCGCTGTTTGGAAAGGAACTCATCGAGTGGTGGTGTCTGGCAAAAGGCAGGCAAGAGAAATCAAAGCTGGAGATCACCGGAGCCGAACTTCTTCGATCTTAGTCACCATAGCCTACGAAAGGAAACACGCATGAAATCCCTTGCACTCTGTTTGACGCTGCTTCTCGTCGGCGTCACTCCAACAGTCGTCAACGCCGATGAGAAAGGCTCGTCAGCGAATCTCGAGGAGCTTGCAGTGGAACTGAAGGCCGCCGTCAAGAGCGGCAAGATGACCGAGAAGGAAGCCCGCGAACAATACTTCAAGGCTACGAGAAAAGCGGGCGTGGACGTTCAAGGATCAGAGAAGAAGAGGGCGAAGGGGTCAACGAAAAACGACGCCGACTACAAAGCAATCTGGGCGAAGCTCCAGGAACTGGTTAAAGCCGGAAAGCTGACACCTGAAGATGCCAATGCAAAAATGGCGGCAATCAAGAAAGCGGCTGAATTCAAGGACGGCAAAGGTGACAAGTTCAACAAAGGCGAAAAAGGCAAAGATGGCGTGGATTTGGATACCCTTCTCACAACCTTGTTTCGCCGTGTCGAAAAGGGTGAGCTGACGTCTCAACAAGCGATGGCCAAATACAGAGCGACTCGTGGGCCTAAGAAACTCGGTGGAAAATCAGGAATTGGTGGAAGGTCCATCAATTTGGAAGAATTGAAAGAGCTCAGTAAAACACTTCCAACAACTTCAACCGCAACTGACAAGGAAGGCCCTGTTTCAACATTTATCTTTGGTTGGGCCGCCAACGCAACGCATCGATTCATGGATAACAGCCACACCGGCAAACCCCGAAAGATTCGCGGTCTCTCATTCCGCCTCGATTATCGCGATCACGACACGATTGCTCGAACCTGGAAAAACGTGACCGTGCGAGTCGCGCACGGAGATTGGAGTTCCATTCAGTACAACAAGTCCACAGATTTCAAACTCATCGACACACCGGTCAAATTATTCGATAAGCAATGGAGCTTTCCTGCTTGCAAAGGTTTCCCGCCGCTCGAACCCGCCTCATGGGGAGGGTTGCAAAACAGCTTGAGTTTCCGTTTCGACCAGCGCTTCGAGTACAACGGAAAAGACGCAATCTACGTCGAATTCAAATTCAGTGGTGGAACCGCGGACGACGGCCGCGAATGGAAAGGCGAATTGCCATTTGGTTTCGAGTATTACCTGGATTCGATGCCGGAATCTGGTGGATGGCGCGTGGCTGAAGAACCGCGAGGTCTTTATCGGTCCCCGCGCGTGGAAGCTGTGACCTCGTATTCAGCGGGCGGCCAATCGGTATGGACTTCGGCTGCCAAGGGCATGCCCTTCATCCGTTGGGACGAATGACGACAGCATCAGGCAAGCTCCGCCGCGCCTGTCGATCAACTGGATTCGCCCGACAGTTGTCTGCTCAACCAATTTCGTCATCAACGGTTATGGTATTCAAAGTGTGCCTGCCAACTTTCGGGAAATTCTTCATCCACATGAAACACATCGCCATTCCCCTGTTCCTGGTTTTCTTGCTCGCGACCTGCGTGTCGGCCCAGTCGCAAGTGGCGGCCGATCGCACTTCGAATCAGGCAAGTTCGTTCGCGAATTTCGAAAGCCCGCAGGCTCGGCCGCTGGCAATCTCCGCCGACGGCTTGCATCTCTACGCCGTCAATACGCCAGCGAATTCTCTCTCAATCTACTCGCTCAAGAATCCGACCGCGCCCAAATTATTGCAGGAAATTCCCGTCGGCCTCGAACCGGTTTCGGTGGCAGTGCTCTCCAGCGATGAATTGTGGGTGGTCAACCACGTCTCCGACTCGATCAGCGTGGTGAGTCCATCACGCGGAGCGGTCATCGCTACAATTCACGTCGGCGACAGGCCGGGCGACGTTGCGTTCGCCGGTACTCCGCAGCGCGCGTTCGTTTCCTCGATGACCGAGCGCCGCGTGTGGGTCATCGATCCGCAAACGCTTGAGGTGGTGAAAACCATTCCCGTTTTTGGCGACAACCCGCGGACGCT
>CAUZVF010000086.1:0-10227 GCA_963582955.1 Planctomycetota bacterium | reverse complement strand
CGGTTCCGAAGGACTGCTCGTCGATGGCCAGCGCGCGGCGCATCAGCGGCTCGGCCTCCGCCAGACGGTTCGTGGCCTGGAGCAACTGAGCCAGGTTGTTGAGGTCGCGGGCGACTGTGGGGTGTTCGGTTTCGAAGGACTGCTCGTCGATGGCCAGCGCGCGGCGCATCAGCGGCTCGGCCTCGGACAGACGGTTCGTGGCCTTGAGCAACTGAGCCAGGTTGTTGAGCCGCACCGCGACTTCCGACGACTCGGGGCCGTGGGCCTGCTCGTCCAGCTCCAGTGCGCGCCGCTTAAGCGGCTCGGCCTCGGCGTGCAGGGCCTTCGCCCACAGCAAGACTCCGAGTTGTCCCATCAAGCGCGTCGTGGGATCGTGAATATCGTGCTCGTCCGCGTGCCGGACGACCGCAGCGATGTGCGGACGCAACGGATCCCACACGTCCCAGGTGCGGACGTCGGCTGGTTCACCCTGTGCGACGTCGTTGACGGCCTGCAGGGTGGCCTGGAGGGACTCGGGCTGGTCCGCCGACGGGATGCGCGAGCGGGTGACTTCCTGCACGACGCGGTGCATCCGCCAGGTGTCGGTCTCGTTGTCCCACTTGAGCATCGAGTGGTCGACCAGCTCGTTCGCGGCGGCGCGGTGCTCGTCCAGCAGGCACTCGGGAATCGGGTCGGTGGCCAGCCAACTCAGGCGGTCGAGCAGTTCGCGGGCCTCGCGCGCGAGTCTGTCGATAGTCGTGACCCATGTCGCCAGCACACTGTGCGGGTAGTTGACCAGCATCTTTTCGTGCCAGTCCGCCGTGGCCTGGAAGTTCTCTTCCCACGCCTTGTGGTAGTCGGCGATCGAGCCGCGATGCTGTACGATGTACGCGGCGGCGTGTTCGAGCGACACGGCCAGACCGCCCAGCCGCCGGGCGAGTTCCAGGGCGGCGTCATAGTCCGATTCAGTCGCGCGGCGTTTGCCGTGCGTCTTCTCCAGCAGGTACTCGGCAGCCTTGTCCTCCGCGAGCACGTCGAGTTCCATCTTCTGGATGGCATCGCCGAACATTGTCCACCGCCCGGTGATCAGCACGTCGCCGCCGCCCAGCCCCGTGACGAACTGCTGCACGGCCTCGGCCGCGGGTTTGTCGTCGACGTTGTCGAGGATCAGCAGCCAGCCGGGGTTGTCCGCCAGCCAGCCGAGCACGGCGTCGGCCCGGACGTCCTGATCGGCGACGTTCCGCTCGGGGAGTTCGAGTGTCTCACACAACCCGGCCAGCCCGGCCCGCAGATTGTCCGCCGTATCGGCCTTCACAAACAGCATCGCCGTGTAGTGGTCCTGATGCTTCCACGCAAACTCGACCGCCAGTTGCGACTTGCCAACCCCGCCCAGCCCGTGAATGAGCTGCGCGGCGACGATGGCCGTGGCGTGCCCCGCGGCGCCGTCGAGCATCTCCCGCAATTCCATCAGTGCCCCGTCGCGGCCCTTGAACAGGTTCCCAATGCTGGGGAATGGTAAATTGTGTGGAATGCTGTGCTGCGGGCCGCGTTCCGCCCGACTGACCGGTGGCAGGCAGGCTTCCACCGCTTTGGCGAACTCCGCGATGGTTGCGTGTCGCTGGTTCGGCTGCTTATCCAGTGCTTGCAGCAAAGCGTCGTTGAGTTTCGGCTCCAATGACTTTGCATTGTGCTCTGGCGCCGGCGGGTCTTCCTCAATGATGATTTTTAGCAGTGCATGACGGTTCTCGGCCTGAAATGGCCGTCGTCCACAGAGCATCTCGTACAGGATGATCCCCAGACTGAATTGGTCGCTGGATGGTCCGATCGATGCAGTCTCGCCCTTCGCCTGTTCTGGCGACATGTAGTACGGTGTGCCAAAGATTTGACCGTCGATCGTCAATGATTGATCGTCGTCCCAACCGCATAAGCCAAAGTCCATGACGACCGGCTCACCGTTGGGACGAATCATGATGTTTTCCGGCTTCAAATCGCGATGCACGATCCCTTTCTCGTGCGCGTGGCCGATGGCGTCGGCGATCTTTCGCACGATGTGCAGTACTTCGGTTGGGTCGAGCCCGGCTTTCATTCTGTCCCGCAGCGTCGTGCCTTCGATGAACTCCAGCACCAGATGCAACTGGTCGTTCTCGGAAAACACATCGTACACCGCGCAGATATGCGGGTGATTCAAATTGGCGAGCGCATGGGCCTCACGCTTCAGCCGTTTGACGGTTTTGTCGGCTTTGCGATGTTTCTCACGCAACACCTTTAACGCCACGGGACGATTGAGTTCTCGGTCACGAGCCTTCCAAACCTCGCCGAATGCGCCTTGTCCCAGCGATGACAGCCGTTCGTACCGCGCGGCGGGTTCGTTTACTGTCGGGAGAGTATTGTCGTCCGTGGGCAGTTCATGAGACATGGCCACCGTCCGTCGTTCAGTGGTCCGGCGTTTCGTCCGCACATTCAGTATGATGAGATTCCCGCTTCACACAAGGGGCAACACGAATCGGTCCCTGTTAGAATCTGGACCGAACTGTCGCTGCCACGGAACGCCACCGAGGGCGTTCCCTACAGTGAAATGCGAATCAGCCGTGCCATCCGCCAATGGAGACGAACCATGAAATTACAGCCGATCAAAGTTGCACTGATGACCGGGGCCGGTGGGGCTCATCTGGGGGCGTACTTTTCGGCTCTGGCTTCGTGCGAGGATGTTGAATCGGTCGCCGTGGCTGATTCCAGCGGACAATCGTTCGCATCGGCGAAGAAATCGCTCGGCGAGCGGCTCAGTGGGACGTATCGCGACGTCGCGGAAATGTTAAAGCAAGCCAAGCCGGTGATGGTCTTGGTCAGCATGGAAGCAGCGACCGCTCCGCCTGCGATCGAAATGGCGTTGAAGAATGGCTGTCATGTCTTTGCCGAAAAACCGTCGTGTGTCCGGGCGAGTGATTTCGACCAGTTGGTGGAGTTGGCGGACAGTAAGCACAAGTACCTGATGCTGGCGCTGGCAAACCGGCTGAATCCTGAGATTCAGACGGCGCGGCGGCTGTTGCGTTCGGGGACGATTGGCAAGGTGTATGGACTCGAAATGCACATCATCGCCGATCAGACTCGGCTGACACGGACTTCGTACCACAAGTCGTGGTTTGCGAAAAAGGCGCGGGCCGGCGGCGGACACTTGATTTGGTTGGGGATCCATTGGCTCGATCTGGCCATGTATGTGACCCGTTCAAGCGTCACGCACGTGAGCGGTTTCACGGGCAACGTCGGAGGCCAGCCAATCGATATCGAAGACTCGGCCGCCGCAACGCTCAAGTTCGACAACGGGACATTCGGGACTCTGACGTCGGGCTATTACTTGGACCGCGGTTATCACTCGCACATCAAGATCTGGGGCTCGCAGGGTTGGATGCTGATTAAACCCACCGACGATGATGTCTTGCAGTGGTCCTCGACGAAGGGCGACAGATCCGGGCAGCTGCAACATTTCAAGGAATCGAAGCAGCCACGCGGATACACTCCGTTCGTCCACGCGGCGATCCGAGCCTGCGCGACGGAAGAAGAACCGCCGATCAGCAATACCGACAGCCGCCGTGCGATTCGAACAGTCTTTGGAATCTACGCCGCCGCCGATTCCGGCGTGCGTCAGGAAATCTCGTAACGTCATGTCGAGAAACGCGACGAGACTGATGGCCCGTCGATTGTCCAGAAACTCTTTTTAGTCGACGGCCTCGGAGGGCCATCGTACGAATTTGAAGACACTCTCTGAGTGGCAATCGTCGTACTTCGCGGATTACGATGTGCAATGTCCGGGGAAGCTCCCGGTGATTCACATCAGTTTGAGGAAGAATTCCATGAGTACGCTCGCCAGACGTCGCGGTTTGATATTCGGTTTGCTGTTCGTTGTTTTCACGTCCGCCCGTCTTTCGGCACGCGAGAATGCTCCACGGTATGCCATCAAAGTGGTGACCGATCGCAATGACGCGATCTATGAAACCAACCAAAAGGCGAGGTTCCTTGTTTCGGTAACGAAGAACGGTGAGCCAGTCACTGAAGGAAAAATCTCGTACGTCGTTGACGACTTTATCGGCGGCGGCGGCGACAGTTCCTTTCCCAAGGGCACGTTGTCGCTCGGTGACAAGGATGCGGAAGTGACGGCGACTTCAAGCTCACCATTGTTTCTACGTTGTCGTGTCGTCTTCAAGACGCCGGAAGGAAAGACGATTCAAGCGATCGCTGGCGCAGGCTTCTCGCCCACGAAGATCCCACTCAGCATGCCGGTGCCCGACGATTTCGATGGATTCTGGGCGTTGCAAAAGAGCAAATTGGCGAAGTATCCCAGCAATCCGGAACTCACGCCGGTTGCCAGCAACAGACCTGGACTCGAGGCTTTCGACGTCAAGGTGATGTGCCTCGGCGGGGCTCCGGTTTCTGGATATTTCGCCAAGCCGAAGAACGCCAAGCCCGCGAGTCTGCCGGCGATTCTATGGGTGCATGGCGCGGGTGTTCGCAGTTCGAGTTTGGGCGCCGCGCTGAAAGGAGCGGACGCCGGGATGTTGTCGATGGACCTTAACGCTCACGGAATCCCTAACGGGAAACCGGCCGAGTTTTATGGAAAACTGAGTCGGGGAAAACTCAAGAACTATCGGCAAGCCGGCCGCGAAAGCCGCGAGACCGTTTATTTCCGTGGCATGTTTCTGAGACTTGTGCGAGCCATCGACTTCTTGACGTCCCAACCGGAATGGGACGGACAAACAGTCGCCGTTATCGGACACAGCCAAGGTGGCGGACAAGCATTGGTCGCCGGCGGGATCGATCAGCGAGTCACGTTCATTGCATCGGGAGTTCCCGCGATCTGTGACCACTCCGGTCGCGCCGCCGGCCGAATCAACGGTTGGCCGAAGATTGTCCCGAACGCCGACGGCAAACCCGATCAAAAGATCCTCGACGCATGCCGGTATGTCGATGCCGTCAACTTTGCGTCACGTTGCAAGGCCGACGCCATCATGAGTGTCGGTTTCATCGACGCCGTTTGCCCTCCGTCAAGTTGCTACGCGGCGTACAACGCGCTGAAAGGGAAGAAACAGATCATCAACCAACCGTTAATGGGCCACGCCGCGCCCGCTGACGTCCAAAAAGCATTCTTCGACGCCATCAAACAACACGTCAAAAACCGCAGAAAGACTGACGGTTGACGCCCAACGGCACTCATTTACGTGGAGTTTCGGGTATGTAGAACCGTTGTCCCAACTGTTTTCTGCATGTGGAGGAAGCAATTGATGACAATTGTTCTACAAAATGAGTGGCATTGGGCTGACGCCTTGCGGTCATCTCAGCCAAAACACCGCGCTGAATCGTAACGCGAAGCGTAAGCGAGAAATCACCGGTGTTCCCCTCGCTTACGCTTCGGGTTACGAACAATCCGCGAAAGTGCTCTCGGCACTCCGAAATTGCCGCGAAAATCGTCACGATGCGTAGACTCGGTGATAAATCACGCCAAAACCCAAACTTTTCCGCTTTCGCTAAACTCTCCAGCACGAATTCGTCACATCATTCGACAACTCTTCATCAGCGGGGACCGGCGCCAGGTTTCCCGCTTTGGAACAGGTGACTGAAGTTGCGAATAAGGACGATTTCTCGATGGCTGATTCCCGGTCGCGGTTCGCGAATACGATCGTGTGGTTGCAAGAATTCTCGATCCCGCTGATCGTTGGCGTCGTCGCCGCGATGGGGTTGGCCAACTTGGATCCAGAATTCTACGGATCATTGATTCACACGCCCGTGCATCATTTATTTGGGTTCGGTGCCGAAGCGTCCGCTCACGAAGCGCACGCCGGTCATTCTCTGAACCACTTTCTGACGCTGCACTTCCTGGTGAACGACATCTTCATGGTGCTCTTCTTCGGAATCGCGGCCAAGGAAATCACCGAAGCTTGTTTGCCGGGCGGGTCGCTGAGCCCGTTTTCGAAGGCTCTGAATCCGTTGATTGGAACTCTGGGAGGCGTCGTCGGCCCAGTCGCGGTTTATCTGGGACTGAACGCCGCGTTTGGAAGTCCGGCTTGGACCAATGGTTGGGGAATTCCGACGGCCACCGACATTGCATTGGCGTGGCTCGTGGCCAAATTGATCTTCGGACGAAATCATCCGGCTGTCAGCTTCTTGTTGTTGTTGGCGGTTGCCGATGACGCCATCGGGCTGGGCATTATCGCGATCGCGTATCCCGATCCCGAACATCCCGCCATGTGGGCGAACGCCTTGTGGATCGTGCCGGGAATGCTGGCCGCTTTCTTTCTGCGGCTGGCGAATGTCCGGCACTGGGCTCCGTACATTCTTACGGGAGGCACGCTGTGTTGGTGGGGATTGTTCAGCGCCCACCTGCATCCCGCGTTGGCACTGGTATTCATCGTTCCATTCTTGCCAGGACCGAAACGCGATCTGGGACTCTACAGAGACTTGGTTGTCGACGATGCGACATCGCATGCGGCGCATCAGCACGCAAGTCCACTCGAACAATTCGAACACTTTTGGCGGACTCCGGTTGATTTCGGGCTATTCTTTTTCGCTTTCGCCAACGCCGGTGTTTCGCTGGGCGAGGTGAATGGTCTGACGTGGCTGGTGTTGGCTTCGTTGATCATTGGGAAAACAATCGGCATCACGGCTTTCTGCTGCATCGCACAGAAATGTGGATTGGCTCTGCCGAATGGCCTGACGATTCGCGACTTGATCGTGATCAGCACGATCGCCGGATTAGGGCTGACGGTGGCTCTGTTTGTTTCAGGCCAAGCATTCGCCGACGCGGCTCTTCAAGGAGCCGCCAGTATGGGAGCCGTCTTGTCCGCCGGTGCGGCGTTGTTGGCATTCCTGGTAGCCGACTTGCTGGGTGTTCGTAAGACGGGACGGAGTGTCTTCAAGTGGTTGGCGTCGCTTCGAGGGAGCAGTTCCAGCCGTGTCGGCGAACTGGAACCAACGACGACGTCAGTTTCGATGGACGAGCCGGAGCCGGCACCCGAAGAGCCCGAACTGGTCGGCGTTTCTGACTAGGAATGGGCGAATCAACAAGTGTCGCCTTTCGCTCCGCGAAAGGGCGCCTTTTCGCGGAGCGAAAAGCGACAATAAGACAATTATTTCGTGGGTGGTTCCAACATGATGTTCGAGAATCAACTCCACGCCGTTTCAAGACTTTCGTCCGGGGTCGCTGGATTTGCAAAAACTCAGAGGCTCACCCGTACTCCAGGAATCTGAATTCTTGCGAATCCAGCGACGAACGGTTTTGAAAATGATCCTCACCTCTGACAACGGTTTCTCGCGAAAGGAAGGCGATTGATGCATTACGACTTCATTGTGATTGGCAGCGGACCGGCCGGACAAAAGGGAGCCATCGCCGCCGCGAAACTCAACAAGCGCGTCGCATTGGTCGAACGCCGAGACTCTGAACTTGGCGGCGTTTGCGTCAACACGGGGACGATTCCGTCGAAGACGATGCGCGAGGCTATTCTGCATTTGACGGGATATCGCCAACGTGACACTTACGGCAGCCAATATCGGCATAAACGCCATATCACGGTGGATCAGTTGCGTTTGAAGTTGGAACAAGTCACGCAGCGCGAGCGAGAAGTCGTCGAAGATCAACTCGACCGAAACGGAATCGACGTTTTCATTGGCGAAGCCCGTTTCCTGGATGCTCACACCGTCGAGGTCGTTGGTTCCGGGCATACGGAATTGTCCGCCGACTTTATCCTGGTCGCATCGGGAACGAAGCCTGCACGGCCGGGCAATATCCCGTTTGACGGCGAAAGAGTTTTTGATAGCGACGAAATCCTGCGAATCGATCACATCCCGCGTTCGATGATCGTTGTGGGCGGCGGAGTGATCGGTATCGAGTACGGCATCATGTTCGCAACGCTGGGCGTTCGTGTCACCGTGGTGGATGGCCGCGAACGACTGTTGGAATTCTGCGATCGCGAAATCGTCGACACGCTGCTCTATCACGCCCGGTCGCTGGGCATGATGTTCCGGCTGGGCGAGCATATGAACGAGATCCGTCACCTGCGGCAAGGCGGAGTCGCGGTTGAATTGGAAAGCAAGAAACGACTGATCGGCGAAACCGTGTTGTATTGCGCGGGCCGCGAGGGTGATACGCAATCGCTGAATATCGAAGCCGCCGGTTTGGCCGTCAACAAACGCGGCCGCCTTGATTGCGACGACGATCATCAAACGGCGGTCGCCAATATTTATGCGGTTGGTGATGTTGTCGGATTCCCCGCGCTGGCCAGCACGGCGATGGAACAAGGCCGGCGAGCCGTGTGTCATGCGTTCGGGCAACACTTTGAGCCAAGCGAGTATACGCCGTACGGATTGTTCACGATCCCGGAAATCGCGATGGTCGGACAAAACGAAGAGCAATTGACGAAGGACCAAGTGCCGTACGAAGTTGGTATCGCTCATTTTCACGAAATTGCTCGGGGCCAAATCGTGGGAGATCATACCGGCTTGGTCAAGTTGCTGTTCCATCGCCAAACCCGCAAATTGCTTGGCGTTCATTGCATCGGCGAAGCGGCGACCGAGATCATCCACATCGGCCAGGCGGTGATGTCGTTCGACGGTGGCATCGACTACTTCTGCAAGACCGTGTTCAACTATCCGACGATGGCCGAATCTTACAAGGTGGCGGCATTTGACGGATTGAATCGACTGTGTGCCGACGACGAACCGCCAATTGAAGACGATTCCTTGGAACAAGAAGTGGCCGACATGACGGCCGAGCTGTCCGACATGACCGCGACCGCCATTCAGACCCAGCCGGCGTGAATCGATTCGAGCGTGTCAAGTAGGTCCCGCGAGCCGAGCGGGTCCCGTAGATTCGCAGAATCGGGAATGCTCGGAAGTCCCGCTCGGCTCGCGGGACGTACTTAGTGCGATCTCTCGCTCACACGCGAATGCGGCAAACGGAACCACTACTCTCGATTGACAAAGTCGACGCCTGCTTTGGCGGCTCCGATCAACGCGCCGACGATCGCGCTGTTGGCGGGTGTGATGTGGCCGAATCGTCCACCGACAAATGTCCCCACCACGTCGCCGAAGTAATAGCCCAGTCCGATCCAATAGATTCCCGCGGCATACAACAGCAGGACCGTTAGGAATTGAAACCCGAAAACGGCGCGTGTGTCGTTTGTGTTGTGGTCGCCGTCCGCGCAGACGTTGGCGGCCAGATTCCACAACAGCGCGGCGGCGATGCCGCAGGCGGCTGCGGCCGAGCCCCACATCACGGCACTGGCAACGGCTGGCCGTATCTGGCTGAAAACTCGAAACCCAACCACGATTCCCGAAAACACGCCTATCTGAATGACGAAACGCCAGATGTCGCGATCGTGGACTGTCCGCGAAACGGCTGCCGGCAACCATTCCCGGACCGGCAGCGCGGCGGCGGCGGCGGTGGTTCCGGATGACGGCGAAGTCGATGGGACAGCCGGCGAGGAAACTTGAAGTGCCGGATAGGCTTTCGCGCGGCGGGCGGGCTGACCGGTTGATGCCGGCGACACGTCACTTCGTGCCGGACGTTTTTGGCGACGGGAATTTGTTCCGGATTGTGGCAACGACGTTCGCAGATCGGCCTTCAGTTGCTCGTAAGTCTCGCGGTCGATCTTCCCTTCGAGCAAGGCGTCTTGCAGCTTCGCGATTCTGTTGCGGAATTCCGAATCTTCCATTGCCGAGTCCTGTTGTCCCGTCGAGTCACGGTGCCGCCACGACTTGCAATGCGTGGGGCAATGAGATCGTGCCTTCGTACAGAGCACGGCCGATGATGGCTCCGATCAATCGGGGATGCTGATCGCTGACCTCGGCCAATCGGCGAACATCGTCGAGCGTCGTGACTCCGCCGGACGCGATGACAGGCAGGCCGGATTCGGCCAATGCGATCATGTCGTCGATTGTCGCTTCGTCGACGCCCTGCATCATGCCGTCATTGGCGATGTTGGTGTAGACGACGGCCGCGATCGGCGTGTGAGCGTGTTGTTGGGCGAGTTCAATGGCCGATGTCTTCGACACGTCCAGCCAGCCTTCGGTCGCCACCATCGAATCGCGGGCATCGATCCCCAGCACCATCCGCATCGGAAACGCAGCGGCCATTTGCCGGAACCAGTGTGGGTTCTTCATCGCGGCCGTTCCCACGATGACACGGTCGACACCGACATCGTCCAGCATCAGTTTGATGGCCGATTCGTCCCGGATGCCGCCACCAAGCTGGCAGGGAATCCC